>VGPF01000041.1 GCA_016875535.1 Chloroflexota bacterium | reverse complement strand
GCGATGCCCTGTCCCGGCCTTCCGGGAACGTTAAACGCCCGCACCTTTGCTGGACGCGTCCACCCATGGCACACCGTCGGGCCCTCTGCAGCACACCCATCGCAAAGAAAGGAGAACCCAACGATTCGACGCGACAACTCCCAAAGTCGCCCTTAGGTCACTAGGCAATCGTCTTGTCGCAACAGCAGACTCGTCCCTCAGCCATCGTGAGGGCGAGCCGCGCAATAGACAAGAAAGAGCTTGGCTCGCCCCTACCCCAGAATGACCATGGCGGCGTGTCACCCAATCGAAGACTCCGCGTGCTACACCGCAGAGCGCCTCTTCCTATCCTCACCCCGATTCGGCGTCGGAATCGCGGGGAAGGAAAGCCTCTACGAACATCGCTCTCCCGGTTGCGCTATAACCCATCTCCCTCCAGCACAACCATCCCTTTCCCGTATAATGGAAGTACACGCTTCTTGGGATAAGCCCATGCCCGACGACCGCCAAAAGCGCATAGAAAGTCTCAAACGCCTCCTCACTGAGAGGATACTGGTGGTTGACGGCGCCATGGGGACGAACATCCAGGCGCAGAACCTGACGGCGGCCGACTTCGGCGGCGAGCAGTACGAGGGCTGCAACGAGTACCTCTGCATCACCAAGCCGGAGGCCATCAAGAAGGTCCACCGCGACTTCCTCAAGGCCGGCGCCGATATCATCGAGTCGAACTCCTTCGGCTCCACGCCCATCGTCCTCAACGAGTACGGCCTGGGCGAGCGGGCCAGGGAGATCAGCCGGGCCGCGGCCCGCATCGCCCGCGAATGCGCCGACGAGTTTTCGACTCCGGGAAAACCTCGCTTCGTCGCCGGCTCCATAGGCCCCACGAACAAGAGCCTCTCCGTCACCGGGGGCGTCACCTTCGACCAGCTGGTGGAGGCCTTCCGCATCCAGGCCGTGGGGCTCATCGAAGGCGGCAGCGACCTCCTGCTCATCGAGACCCAGCAGGACTCCCTGAACGTCAAGGCGGCGCTTGAGGGCACTGACCTGGCCTGCAAAGAATCGGGCGTGACGCTGCCCATCGCCGTCCAGGCCACCATCGAGACGATGGGCACCATCCTGGCGGGCCAGGACATCGAGGCCTTCTATACCACCATCGCCCACCGGGACCTGCTGTGGGTCGGCCTCAACTGCGCCACCGGGCCGGAGTTCATGACCGACCATATCCGCACCCTGGCGGGCATCTCGCGCTTCCCCATCGCCTGCATCCCCAACGCGGGCCTGCCGGACGAGCACGGCCACTACAACGAGACACCGGAGGCCTCCGCGAAGGTCCTGGGGCGCTTCGCCGAATCGGGGTGGGTGAACGTCCTGGGCGGCTGCTGCGGCATGGTCCCGGCGCACATCGAAAGGCTGGCCGAGGTTGCCAGGCGGAGCAGGCCCCACAAGACCATCGCGCCCCACGATACCCGCGTCTCCGGCCTGGAGACACTCATCGTCAACCAGGAGACGCGCCCCATCCTCGTCGGCGAGCGCACCAATGTCCTGGGGAGCCGCGCCTTCAAAAAGCTCATCGCCGAAGGCAAGTGGGAAGAGGCGGCGGAGGTGGGGCGGCGGCAGGTGCGCGGCGGCGCGCATGTGGTGGACGTCTGCCTCCAGGACCCGGACCGAAACGAGCTTGCCGACGTGACCGCTTTCCTGGACCAGATCACGAAGAAGATCAAAGTCCCCATCATGCTCGATTCCACCGACCATCGCGTCATCGAAGAGGGGCTGAAGCGGACGCCGGGCAAGTCCATCATCAACTCCGTCAACCTGGAGGATGGCGAAGGACGCTTCCAAGCCGTCGTCCCCCTGGCCAGGCGGTACGGCGCGGCGCTCATCGTGGGCTGCATAGACGAAGACAAGGCACAGGCGCAGGCCATCACGCGCGAACGGAAGCTCGCCATCGCCCAGCGCTCGCACAAGCTGCTCACCGAGAAGTACGGCGTCGCGCCCGAGGATATCATCTTCGACCCGCTCGTCTTCCCCGTCGGCACCGGGGATAAGAACTACATCGGAGCGGGCGTGGAGACCATCGAAGGCGTGCGCCTCATCAAGGAGGCCCTGCCCAGGTGCAAGACCATCCTGGGCGTCTCCAACGTCTCCTTCGGCCTGCCCGCCGCCGGACGCGAAGTGCTCAACGCGGTCTTCCTCTACCACTGCGTCCAGGCCGGTTTGGACATGGCCATCGTCAACTCGGAGAAGCTGGTGCGCTACCCTTCGATCCCCGAGAACGAGCGGAAGGCCGCCGAAGACCTTATCTGGTGGCGCGGCGACGACCCGGTCGGCGCCTTCGCCGCGCTCTTCCGCGACCGCAAGGAGACGGCGGCGGGCAAGCCGAAATCGAGCCTCTCCCTGGACGAGCGCCTGTCCTCCTACATCCTGGAAGGCTCCAAGGACGGCCTGACGGCCGACCTGGACCTGGCGCTCAAGGAGCGCAGGCCCCTGGATATCATCAACGGCCCGCTGATGAAGGGCATGGATGAAGTGGGGCGGCTCTTCAACGAAAACCGCCTCATCGTGGCGGAGGTGCTGCAATCGGCGGAGGCGATGAAGGCGGCGGTGGCGCACCTGGAACCGCACATGGAGAAGAGCCAGAGCGCGGGCAGGGGCAAGATCCTCCTGGCCACGGTGAAGGGAGACGTCCACGACATCGGGAAGAACCTGGTGGAGATCATCCTGGGCAACAACGGCTACCAGGTGGTGAACCTGGGCATCAAGGTGCCGCCCCAGCAGATCATCGAGGCCTATCACCAGCACAAGCCGGACGCCATCGGCCTTTCCGGACTGCTGGTGAAATCGGCCCAGATGATGGTGGAGACGGCGCAAGACCTGAAGGCGGCGGGCGTGGCGTGCCCCATCCTGGTGGGCGGCGCGGCGCTGACGAACAAGTTCACGCACCTGCGCATCGCCCCGGCCTACGATGGCATCGTGGCCTACGCCAAGGACGCCATGGACGGCCTGGCCCTGGCGAACCGGGTGCTGGACAAGGGACAACAACCCAAGATCAAGGCGCAGCTTGACGCGCTGAGCGAAGAGTTCCGCGCCGCAGACGGCGCGGTAAAAGTCGCACCGACGCCCGGGCGGCCGTTCGCGGCGCGCTCGGGGGCCGTGCGCCAGGATGCGCCCATCCCCAAGCCGCCGGACCTGAAGCTGCACGTGCTCCGCAACTATGACCTGAACGAGATCTTCTCCTTCATCAACCCGATGATGCTGTACGTTCGCCACCTGGGCTACAAGGGCCGCTTCCCGGAGGCGCTAGCCCAGGGCGAGGCGAAGGCGCTGGAGCTGCAGAAGGCCGTGCGCAAGGTGGAGGAGGCGATGCTGGCGCGGAAGGATATCCACGCGGACGCCGTCTTCAAATTCTTCCCAGCCCAGGCGGACGGCCAGCGGCTCCTCATCTACGCCGAGCCGGACGGCAAGCGGGTCTTGGAGTCGTTCATCTTCGGCCGCCAGAGCGAAGGCGACCTGCTGAGCCTGGTGGACTACATCGCGCCCAGGGAATCGGGGCGCATGGACTATATCGTGATGTTCGTCACCACGGTGACGGGGAATGTGCGCGCCCTGGCGGAGGAGTGGAAGAATAAGGGCGATTTCCTGGCGAGCCACATCCTTCAAGTTCTAGCGCTTGAGGGCGCAGAAGGCTTCGCGGAGCTGCTGCACCAGCAGCTCCGCAAGGCCTGGGGGATCGGCGACCCGGCGGGCATCACGAAGGAAGCGCTGTTCAAGGCCCACTACCAAGGGAAGCGTTACTCCTTCGGGTATCCCGCCTGCCCGCGGCTGGAGGACCAGTCGCAGCTCTTCCGCCTGCTGGACGTGAGCAGGCAGATCCAGGCACACCTGACGGAGGGCTCCATGATGGACCCGGAGAGCTCCGTGAGCGCGATGGTGCTGCACCACCCGGACGCCAAGTACTTCAACCTGGCGCAGAGGGACGTGGCGGAGCTGGAGCGGGAGCTGGCGGCGGCGAAAGCGTAGGTTACCGCGCGGCCTTGGCCGCCTGCTTCTTTTTCGCCTTCTCCTGGAAGTGCGGCAGGACGTATTTCCCGATGAGCTTGAGGGATCGCATCAGCTTGTCATGGGACATGCGCCCAGCCTGCATGAAAAGGATCACCTGGTCGGCGCCGGCGGCCTCATAGCCTTCGAGCGTCTTGATCATATTGTCCGGGTTGCCGATGGCGAAGGAGCCGTTGTTAATGAAGGTGTTGTAGTCCTTGCCGACTTTGGTCATCGTCTGCTCGCCGGGGGTATTGTTGGTGGCGTGCCACTTATAGCTATCGGGCACTTCGCTGAGGTTCTTGGCCTTCCACACCGGGCCGTAGATGCCTTCGATAGTATCGAGATACCACATGGCCTGGGGCCCGGCCAGCTCGCGGGCCGCCTGGTCGCTCTCATCGCAATAGGCGATGGTGAAGGTAGCGCAGTGGTTGTTCTTCACCAGGCCGACCTGCTCCGGCGCCGTTTCGATGGCCTTTTTGTACGACTTGATGCGCTCTTCCAGCTCTCCAGGCACGCCCACCGCGAAGCAGAGGGCGCCTATGCCCTTGCGGCCCGCGAGATCAAAAGTGGCGGGCTGCTGGGCCGCGACCCAGACGGGCGGGTGCGGCTTCTGGATGGGCTTGGGGACGACGTTCCGCTCGTGGATGTCCCAGAAGCGGCCTTTGTGGCTGAAGGTGTTCTGGGTCCACATCTTGGGCACAATCTCGATAACCTCTTCCCACTCCTGGCGCGTCTCGCCGAGGTTCACGCCGAAGGGCTCAAGCTGGTAGGGGTTAGAGGCGCGCCCGGTTCGCCAGTCCACACGGCCGTTGGACATGATGTCCAGCACGGCAACGCGCTCGGCGATGCGCACCGGGTGGTTGATCTGGCGCTCAGTGAGGATGACGCCGAAGCCGAGGCGGACGGCGCTGGTGCGCGCGGAGAGGTGGCCGAGCCAGACTTCGGGGGCGGCGCAATGGGCGAACTGCTCCAGGAAGTGATGCTCGACGGCCCAGATGTACTCGAAGCCCATCTGCTCGGCGAGAACGGCTTGATCGGCGGCCTGGTGGAATATCTCGAAGTCGCTGCGCGCGTTCCAAGGTTTGGGCACCTGCAGCTCAAAGAGCAATCCGAATTTCATCACGAATCATCTCCTCTGCCGTGTATCGGCGCGAACGTCCGACGCTTCTCGGTATTTCTTTCGACTTCTCCGCCGAAAACTTGCCTGCCACAAACCTGGAGACGGCCCATGGCCCAGTGACGATACCACTGGAGTCAAGACCGCGATCAGCCGGGCCAAAAGCTGCATCGCGACAAAGGGAAGTAGAATATCGAAACTTCCTCATAGGAGAAGCGCCGATGAGCCACGTTCTTGACGGGATCAAAGTCCTTGACCTTGCCTCTATGTGGGCGGGGCCTGCCGCCTCCATGCACCTGGGCGACCAGGGGGCGGAGGTCATCAAGATCGAGCCGCCTGAGGGAGACACCTCGCGACGGCTGTTCACACACCCGAAACTGGGCAATGAGAGCCCGTCATTCCTGGTGGTGAACCGGAACAAGCGCGGCATGGCGCTGGACCTAGGAAAGGCGGAGGGACGAGCAGTGGCGAAGCGCCTGGCCTCCCAGACGGACGTGCTGATCCACAACTACCGGCCTGGAGTGGCCAAGCGCCTGGGCCTGGACTACGAAGAGCTTTCCCGGGAGAACAAGAGGCTCATCTACGTTGAGCTGACGGCTTACGGCAAAGAGGGGCCGCATGCCAAGCGCGCCGGGTACGATCTTCTTATCCAGGCGCAGAGCGGGATGCTGCACCGCCGCCTGCCCGATGGAACGCCGCTCTCCTCCGGCGTGTGGGTGGCCGATTGCTCGACGCCGATGCTCATCGCGTACGGGGTGGTGCTGGCGCTCATCGAGCGGAGCCGGACGGGGAAGGGGCAGAAGGTGGAGACCTCGCTGCTGCAGGCGGCGATCGCGATGCAGATGGTGGACCTGGTGAAGCCGGAGGCGGAGGAGGGCGTGCAGCGCGCGCCGATGACGCAATCGGTCTTTGGGATGTATCGGTGCCAGGACGGCCAGTGGATCATCCCCGTGGCGCTGAGCGAGAAAGAATGGGTGAAGCTGTGCAAGGCGCTGGACCTGGAGCATCTGACCAAGGATCCGGCCTTCGCCTCGGCACAACTCCGGGCGGACAACAACCAGCAGCTGCTGGAGATCCTCATAGAGACGTTCGCGTCCAAGCCCCGGGACGAGTGGCTGAAGCGCCTGGAGGAGCACGACGTGCCGTGCGCGCCCGTGGTGGAGCGGGAGCAGGTGCCCACCCAGCCGCAGGTGGTGGCGAACGGCATGATGACGGAGATCAGCCACCCGACGGCAGGGCGCACGCTGATGATGAGCCCTGCGGTGCGGCTTTCACGGAATCCGCCGTCCATCCGCAGGCACTCCCCCATGCAGGGACAGCACACAGAAGAGGTACTGCGGGAGGCAGGGTACACGGCCAAGGCGATAGAGGAGTTACGAAGGAAGGGGGCGCTGGGGAAGGTCTAGCGCCGCTCAGTCCCCCTCGCATCCCCTATAATAATCGGCTGGACCCTGCACTCCGCCAGCTAGAATCTCAAGGAGCCATTGCCATGCCCAGCAGACCTGCCCTCAGCCTTAAGCTTTTCGCGGCTTCAGCCGCCGCCCTCGCGCTCACAGCGTGCAGCGGCGGCGATGACGACGGCCCGACGGCGACACCGATCCCGCCGCCAACAGGAGTCACGGCCGTTGCCGCCGTCACGTTGAAGAACTTCAAGTTCGAGCCGAACAACCTCTCGTTCAAGACGGGCGATGTAATCGAGTTCCGCCTGCGCACCGCCGATATCAACCATGATTTCACGGTGAGGGACCTGAACATCCACTGGGATGTAGACTCCCCGGGCAAACCTCGGACGGAGCGCTTCACCTTCACGAAGGCGGGAGAGTTCAAGTTCATCTGCACGGTTCCCGGGCATGAAGGCGCGGGGATGACCGGGAAGATCACGGTACGGTAGCGACGCTCGCGACCGACCCGCGGGAACCCCGGCAGTCGGACTCCCTATTTTTGATACATGAAACCCATGTTATGTCTAACAGAGTGACGAAAGCCGACAATACGGGGAATTGACAAAAGTTTTGCCGGGTAGCAATATGCACACGAATTTCGAGCCATTTATGGAGGGTCAATAGATGAACGGCAGTGGAGCAGAAGAAGCCTGGCTGTATATCTTGCGGTTCGGGCATATTTTCGCGGGCATCCTCTGGATCGGTCTTCTCTACTACTTCAACTTCGTCCAGGTGCCTTCGTTCGCGAAGTTCGAGGGTCCGGTGCGACAGAACGTCATCATGATCCTGGTGCCTCGCGCGCTGCTCTTCTTCCGGTACGCGGCGCTGGCGACGGTGCTGTTCGGTCTGGCGTACATCTTTTCGATGGGCGCGATCAAGGGCAACGACTATTACAAGAGCTTCCAGTTCCGCGCCATCGCCTTCGGCGGAGCGTTAGGTCTCATCATGGCCTACAACGTCTGGTTCATCATCTGGCCGAACCAGAAGAAGGTGATCGCCGCCACGACGGCCACGCTCAAGGAGGGCAAGCCGGCCCCGCCCGAGCAGCCGAAGTGGACGCGCAACGCGCTGTTGGCTTCACGCACAAACCTGATGCTCTCCATCCCGATGCTCTTCTTCATGATCGTGGCCCGGCATCTCACCAGCCTGTGGGCAAAGTAGACAAGGAGCAACGACTAATGGCACAACAGAACAAACCTGCAGCGCCCGCCCCCGCAAAGAAGGGGATGAAGAACCCGCTGGATAGCCAGCTCTGGAGCGTCCTGTGCGGCTTTGGGATCCTCCTGATCCTGGTGATCCTCATCCGTATCTTCGTCGCCGCCTCGTAGGCAGCCCGTAGGCATCCGTCCGCACACAGCCCTCCGGCCTGAGGCCGGAGGGCTTTTTCGTCCCCTGGGCACCCCTAAGATGCATAGTCTTGCAGAGGCACGCACCGATAGGCATAATATCGGCGGCGGGGAAAGCCCCTCCTAAAAGATAATCGTTCTCAACAAGGAGCGACTGCGATGGCAAAGTCACTAAAAGGCAGCAAGAGCTTTGACAACCTCAAGGGCGCGTTTGCCGGGGAGTCCCAGGCGAACCGCCGCTACCTCTACTTCGCGCGGCAGGCGGACATCGAAGGCTACCCGGACATCGGCGGCCTCTTCCGCGATACGGCCGAGGCGGAGACGGGCCATGCCTTCGGCCACCTGGACTACCTGAAGAGCGTGGGCGACCCGGCCACTGGGGAGTCCATCGGCAATACGGAGAAGAACCTGAAGGCCGCGGTGGCAGGCGAGACCTACGAGTTCAGCGAGATGTACCCCGGCTTCGCCAAGACGGCGCGGACGGAGGGCTTTGCTGAACTGGCCGAGTGGTTCGAGACGCTGGCCCGCGCCGAGAAGTCGCACGCCGGACGCTTCGGCCAGGGACTGAAGAAGATTTCGGGCAAGGAGCCCTCGGAGGCGATCTAAGCCCCATTAGACGAAGGCTCGAATGCACGCCCCTCCGGCAGAATCCGGAGGGGCGTTTTTGTAGGACTGCCATGCCGCTCAAACACAAGCTCGATGTCCACAACCCTGAGTTCTGGGACGAATCGTCTCTCCTGCAGGAGGAGCGCCGCCAGTTCGATGTCTGCCACGGCTGTCGCCTCTGCTTCAACTTCTGCCCGGCCTTCCCCACGCTCTTTGACCTGACGGACTCCGTGGATGGGGAGTTCAAGCAGATCACCAGGGATGACCTGCGGCCCGTCGAGGACCAGTGCTATCAGTGCAAGCTCTGCTACATCCGGTGCCCCTACACGCCGCCGCACGAGCTGAACCTGGATGTGCCCCGGCTCTTCGCAAGGGCGCGGCTGGTGAACGCGAAGAAAGAGGGCGTGGGCATCCGGGAGCACCTGCTGGCGAACACGGACCTTGTGGGGAAGTTCGGCAGCATGACGGCGCCGATGGCCAACATGGGGAACGGCGTGCGCCCCATCCGCTTCGTGATGGAGAAGGTTGCGGGAGTCCATCGTGACGCCACGCTTCCGAAGTTCGCCTCCCGGACCTTCGCCTCCTGGTGGCGCAGGAACGGCGCGAAGCTGAACGCCAAGGTGAGCGCGGAGGCCAAGAAGGTCGCCTTCTTTTACACCTGCACCCTGAACTACAACGACCCGGCTATCGCCATCGCCTCCGTGGAAGTACTGGCGCACAACAACATCCGCGTGCAGGTAGGCGAGCAGCAGTGCTGCGGCATGCCGTACCTGGACGTGGGAGCGCTGGAGCAGACGGAGAAGAAATTGAAGTTCAACGTGGAGCACCTGGCAAAGCTCGTGCGCGAGGGGTATGACGTCATCGCGCCGCAGCCGACGTGCGGCTACATGCTGAAGAAGGAGTACCCGTTGCTGGACGAATCGGCGGAGGCGAAACTGGTGGCGGAGCACACCTTCGATATCGCGGAATACTTGTGGAAGCTCCGCCCAAGCGGCGGGCTGAAGACGGACTTCCGAAACAAGATAGGGAAGATCGCCTACCATGTGCCGTGCCACACGCGGGCGCAGTTCATGGGGCAGAAGAGCGCGGACCTGATGGAGCTTATCCCCGGCGCGGAGGTGGAGCGCATCGAGAAGTGCTCAGCCCACGACGGCACCTGGGGCGTGAAGAAGGCTTCGCACAAGGTCTCGCTCCACTACGGCCAAAAGCTCTTCGCCGATATGAAGGAGTCCGAAGCGGACCTGTATGTGAGCGATTGCCCACTGGCCGCAAACCAGGTGCAGCACGGGACGGGCAAGCGGCCGGTCCACCCGATGCACGTGTTGAAGACGGCGTATGGGATATAAAGAGATTTCTCCACAGATCTTGGGACGGCCGAATACCGAGTCCGGAGAAGCTCATTGAAGAAGGTCACACGAGGAGACATCAAGGATATCCTGGCCTATGAGAAGGCCCGGCCTGAGGAGCGGGCGCGGATCATCGCGCTCAAGAAGAACCGGCGCATCGAGGCAGGCCGACGCATCTCCGTGGTCTTCGAGAATCGGGAGACGGTCATCTTCCAGATCCAGGAGATGATGCGGGTGGAGCGGATCGTGAAGGAAGAGGCCATCAAGGACGAGCTACGGGCCTACAACGGGCTGATCCCAGACGCCAACGAGTTGAGCGCCACGTTGCTCATCGAAATCACGAACCAGCGGCGCATCAAGGCCGAACTGGAAAAGTTCCTGGGGCTGGACAAGGGACGCAAGGTGTGGCTCGAGTTCGGCGGGACGAAGGTCTACGCGACATTCGAGGGCGGGAGGAGCAAGGAGCGGAAGATCAGCGCCGTGCACTTCCTCCGCTTCCCCTTCACGGCGCAGCAATCGCGCCGATTCCGCACCGGAGAGGACGAGGCGCGGCTTGTGGTCAGCCACCCGAACTACAAACAGCGGGTGAATATCTCCCCGCAGGTGCGGACGAGCTTGATCCGAGACCTCTCATAAGAGGAGCCGTGCCCCCTCTCTTTTGTTCGCTCCCGCCGAGGGAGAGAAGGGGTGAGGATGAGCGGGTGCAGCAGGGTTAGAGGTTGAAGAGGTAGCCCGTCAGTTCCTGGAAGCGCTCGGTGATGACCATGGCACCGAGGGCGATGAGGACGATGCCGGCCACCGCCGCGATCACAAGGCGAGTGCGTTTGCGCGCTTCCAGGAAGGTCGTATCGTAGGCCAGGAGCGCGCCGCCAAGGGCGAAGGGCAGCATGAGGCCCACAGAGTAGACGGTGAGCAGTCGCGCGCCTTCGCCAGCCGTCCCTGGGTCGCGAGCGGTCGTGAGGATGGTGCCCAGGTCGGCGTTCACGCAGGGCGTCCAGCCGATGGCGAAGGCGATGCCGACAACGAAGGAGACGAAGAGCTTCCCCATCGCGAGGAGGCGCGGCCTGTCCGCCAGGCGGAGATAGGAGAGGGGCAGCAGGCCGGTGACCACAAGCCCATAGAGGATGACCACCACCCCGCCGACGCGGGAGATCGCCGTCTTGCTATCGGTGACCCAGCGAGAGACTGGATCCAAGGCGGAGCCGAGGAGGACGAAGGTGAGGATAAAGCCTGCGAGAAAGGCGAGTGTGCCGTAGAGAACCCATCTGCCGTTGCCCATCGCCTTCCACACGCGGCGGAGCGGGCTTGCCGGCGGTTCTGCACTCTTCTTCTCTGCCTCGGAGGAGGCAGAGAGGGCGGTGAGGCCGACGACATGGGCGAGGAAGGCGGGGATGATGACGCCGACGCACGGCGTGGCGATGGAGGAGATGCCTCCCGTGAACGCGTTTGCGTAGGCGATGTCAGCCACAGGGGTCAGTCCTGCTCGCCGGTGCCGAAGGTGAAGGCAAAGATGGCGAAGTCCTTGCTCTTGGCGCTGAGGCGGAGCTCGTGGGCGCCGATCTCGGGGGCTGAGACGAGGTTGTAGAGGCGGGCCTCCCGAACGCGGACGACGGTATCGCCTGCGGCATCCACAACGACGTCCTTGCCACGGATGTGCTCCGGGAGGGGCTTGCCGTCAAAGGTGATGCGCACATCAAAGGGGTGATCGCCCTGGGGTTGGATGACCAGGTTGGCGCTGCGGGCGAAGTACTTCACCACGATTTCATCCACGTAGCCATCCGTCCCCCGGGCGTGGTAGAGACCCTCTTCCCCAGCTTTCCAGAGACCGCTCATGTAGATGACGTTGGAGCGCAAGGCGGCGGGAAGGGTGTAGTCCACCGGCTGGATGGGCGTGTACTGGTCCACGTTGCCGATCTGGGCCTGGAAATAGCCACGGGCCCCGGCGTAGAGCTCGGGCGTGACGTTCTGCGCGGCCACAAGAGGCCCCGGGTTGGGGTCTTTCACAGAACCCATGCCATTTACGTTGGCACCAATCTCGGCAAGAAGCTTTTTAATCTGGGATTCGGTCGCCTCATAGCGTCCCTCGCCGATGTGGTCATAGCGAATGATGCCTTTGCTGTCCACCAGGAACTTGCGGGGCCAGTACTGCGTGCGATAGTTATCCCAGGTGCCACGGGCGTTATCCAGGGCCACCGGGTAGGTGACGCCATAGCGCCTTGCGGCGGCCTCGACGTTCTTCACATCGCGCTCGAAGTCGAACTCGGGCGTGTGCACGCCGACGATGACGAGCCCTCTATCGGCGTATCTCTTATGCCATTCCGTCAGATAGGGCAGGGTGCGAACGCAATTGACGCAGGTGTAGGTCCAGAAGTCCACAAGGACGACCTTGCCCCGCAGGTCCTTGAGCATAAGCGGCTGGGCATTGAGCCAGGCGGAGATGCCGATAATTTCAGGGGCGAGCTTGCCGACCTGGGCGCCGCTTCCGGAGGCAGCGGAATCGGTCTCCCTAGCCTTGCCGGGCGAGGTGACCATGAGGGCAACGACGACCGCGACGATGGCGGCAACGACGCCGATCAAGGCGAGGAGGCGTTGCCTCTCTGTCAACTTCACAGGCATCTCACTTCTAGGCACTCCACCAATTGTACGCGCAGGGCCGTGAAGAGGTTCAATCGCCTTGTGGCTGAAAGGTGAATTGCCTATACTCGCCAGCGTTCACACCGCGCTAAGGAGCCGCCATGCCTACCCTTGCCGAACTGGCCGCCAAGACCAAGACCGCCGAAGAGCTGTGGCTGAAGGTGCGCCGTTCCTCCGGGGCCACCGCCACGTACCCGCTCTGGTTCGTCCACGACGGCGAGCGCCTCTATATCCTCTCCGCCGAATCATCGAGCGAGGTGTGGGACCTGAAGGCGACGCCTGAGGTTGACGTAGCCATCGGCTCGGCGGAGAGCGCCGACCGGCTGAAGATGCGCGCCGACATCATGACGGACCCCAACTGGGTGCCGATGATGATAGACCTACTGAAGAAGAAGTACGAGACGAAGCATCATGAGCGGATGGCGAAGACGGCGGAGTCCTCCAAGGGCGGGCACGTCATCGTCAAGCTGAAGCCTGTCTAGAGCTTGGTCAGCAAGGTATCGTGCACGCGCTCCAGGTAGGCGTTAAAGGCCTCTTCCACACTGACGACGCCTGGAGAGACGGCGGGCCGGAGGTAGACGCGCGTGGCGCCCGCGGCTTCGTAGCGCCGGACATTCTCCGGCGTAGGCTCCAGGGCGCAGCTACAGGTGATGTTGAAGGGCCCGGTGCGCCCGGCTTCGCGGCGGTAGCCCTGGATCTCGGCGACGACCTTCGCTACGTCGTCAGGCTGCCAGCGGCCAGCGGCGATCCAGCCATCGCCAAGCTCGGCGGCCCTGCGCAATGCGGCCTTGGTCTCGCCGCCGAACTCGATGGGTATGCAGGGCTTCTGCACCGGCTTGGGCTGGAACTTCACGGCATCGAAGGAATAGTACTGCCCCTTATAGGCAATGGTCTCTTCCGTCCAGAGCTTCCTGATGATTTCGACGGTCTCCCTGGTGCGCTTGAGCCGATTCTCCCAGTTTTCGCCCACGGCCTGGAACTCCTCTTTGAGCCAGCCGACGCCGACGCCAAGAATCACCCGCCCCTCTGACAGCCTATCAAGGGTGGTGACGGCGCGGGCCGTGACGAACGGACTGCGGAGGGGCAGGATGTAGACGCCCGTGCCGAGCTTCACCTTCTTTGTCGCAGCGGCGATGTAGCTCAGCACCACCCAGGGATCAAGGAGCGGCGTATCCGGGTTGATGGGCGGATGCCCGCTGGAGGAGTAGGGGTAGGTGGGCGGGATGACCGCCGGGAAGACGAGGTGTTCGGCGACCCAGATAGAGCCGAAGCCCAGCTCCTCAGCGCGCGCCGCCACCTTGGGCATGCTCGAAGGCTTGAGGCCGAAGATGGAGAGCCCGATATTGAGCATACCAGCCTCTCTTACGCGGCGCGCAGATGGATATCCGTGCGATCGTCAAAGACGATAATCTTTTCGATGAGACCGTTGAGAAGGGCGCGTCGAGCGTTGGTATCCATGCCGCTCCAACCGGCGAGAAGGCCTCGGATGGCCTGCGCCGCCTGTTGGCCGGATGTCCCGGCGGAGGAGGAGCGCGCCGCAGCCATGCGACGGATGCCGTCCTGCGCCTCGCGCCGCTCGGCGATGAGCCGATCGCCCATCTCCTTGAAGCGCAGGTAGGGAAGTTTGCCTGAGGCAACCAGGCGAAGAAGCTGTCGCAGCTTGCGCTCCGCCCGAGCTCGGGCCGTCTCCAGGCGCTGGCGCTCCTTTTGGAGCGCCGCGGCAGAAGGGGCGGCGCGTTTCTCCTGCATCGTCTCCAGCTCAGGCGCGCGGTTGCCCAGAAAGGTGAGAACGTTCGATTCAAACTGGTCGGAGCGATGGGTGTGGTACTGGCAGACGCTCTGGTTGGTGCGCGATTGGCACTGGTAGTAGCGATACTGCTTCTCTTTCCTGGAGCCGTCCTTGCGGCGCGTCCAGCTCTGCTTGCGGGTCACGCCGACCATGCGGTTGTTGCAATAGCCGCAGTAGATCAGGCCGGAGAGGACGTAGGGCTCCGCCTGGCCGTTCTTGCGGCGGGGCTTGCGCTCCTCCAGCTTGTTCTGCGCCCAGCGGAACATATCCGGGGTGATGATGGCGGGGTGGCTACCCGGGACGCGCACGCCGAAGCGGGTGTAGGTGCCCAGATAGGCGCGATTGCGCAGGATGTCCCGGATGGTGACCATACTCCACTTGCCGCCCCTGCGCGTGGGGACGTTGTGCTCGTTCAAGTGGCGGGCGATGAGGCGGATGCCGACGTTCCTCTGGGTGTAGAGATGGAAGATTGTCTTGACGGCTTCGGACTCCGCCTCGTGGATCTCCAGCTTGCGCGATTGGCCGATGCGATAGCCGTAGGGCGGCTTGCCCAAGCCTTCGCCCTTGACGGCGCGCTTGTACATGGCTGAGGTGATGCGCTCAGCCAGGCCAGGGGGCTTGCCCATCTTGGAGGGCTGGGACGTCAGGATCTTGCCCAGGTCAACCGCCTGGCCTGTGGCCATGAGCTGGACCTTGGCGCCCAGGCTCTCCAGCTCGAGGAGCGCAAGGGCGGGATCATGGGTCTTCGCGCCGAAGGCTTCCAGCGAGGGAACGGCGACAACGACGCCTGCGCCTTCTCTACGGACGGCATCAACCAAGTCGGCAAAGACGGAAGAGAGGCCGTCCTTCTCCACAAAGGAAGCTGCCGGGTGATAGCCCAAACGGGCGCAAAAGGCGGCGAAGGACTGCTCGTGATCGGCCGCGGGGGCAGCCGTCTTCCCAGAGGCGCGGACGTAGGCGATGGCTTTTGTCTGGTGGACGGCGGGGCGATTGGCTGTCTTCTGCATCGCGGGTCCGCTCTTTGGCTGCGCTTGGCCGCTCCCGTTCAGCAGGCGCGGCAGAGGGTTTCACTCTACGGGACGTACAAGATACGACCGCAATTGCCGCAATAGACCAACTCTTTGCCGGCGCGGGCCCTCTGGACGAGCGTGGTGGGCAGGGTGATGCGACAGCCGGAGCAGATACCGCCCTGAACCTTGGAGACGCCGACTCCGCCTTTCTTTGTGCGGATGCTTTGATACGCGGCCTTCGCCTGGTCGGCAATTTCCTTGGCGAAATCGTCGCGCTGGGAACGAACCCCGGGAACTTCGGCGGCGAACTTCTGCCTATCCTCCGCCAGCTTTTTCTGCTGTTCCGCCCACTTGGTCTCTTCGGCCTTCACCACTGCGGCCTGCTCATCGGCGGCCTTCTTGGCCTGCTCGACGCGCTCCATCGCCGCGACGACCTGCTCTTCGGCCCCTTTCAGGCGGCCTTTGAGATTCGTCACTTCCTTCTGGAGCGCAGGCAACTCGCGGGCGGTGGCCTGGTTGCCCATCATGCGACCTTCGACGGTTGTCACCCGCTCCTTGGCGTCCGCAGCATCCAGCTCAGCGGTCTTCTGCTGGGCCTGGAGATCCTGGAGCGCCTTCTGCCGCTTGGCCAACTCCGCCTTCGCGACGATGAGGGCTTTGCTTCCTTTGAGCTCGGCATCTATCTGGGCGATGGACTTGGCAAACTTATCGAGTTGAAGGTCAAGCTCCTGCAACTCAAAAAGTGACTTGGCAACAGTCACGGTAGTTCCTTGGCGAAGAGTACTTGCGGCGAACCCACGCTCCACATGCAAACCGAAACCGCAAGGCAGGGCAATTGTAGGTAAGACCCCAAGGTATGTCAATGCAACTGCATGACGCAATCGGCACAGGCAGCGGCCGGAAGACAACGTGTGCCATCGGCTGATGGCGCATCACGTAGGGCGACGGTACAATACCGGGCACGACGATGGCTAAATCGCATCCCAAGAGTCTCTTTGTCTGCCAGCAGTGCAGCGCGGAGAGTCCCAAGTGGCTGGGGCGTTGTCCGGAATGCGGGCAGTTCAACACCATGGTGGAGACGCTCGTGGCCGCGCCCACTGCCGCGCGCCCCTGGACGGGCGGCAAGGCGAGCGAGAGCATCGAGCTCTCCGGCATCGCCATGTCAGACACGACGCGGATGGCGCTGCCTCTGCGGGAAGTGAACCGCGTGCTTGGGGGAGGCATCGTCCCCGGCTCGCTGACGCTGATCGGCGGGGACCCGGGCATCGGAAAGTCAACGCTGTTGCTGCAAGTGGCGCAGGCGGTGGCGGACGGCATCGGGCCTGTGGTCTACGTCTCCGGCGAAGAATCGCCGCAGCAGATCAAGCTGAGAGCTTCGCGCCTGGGACTCAAGGGCAAGGGCCTGCATCTCCTGGCGGAGACGGACCTTGACGCTGTGCTGGCGCGGCTCGACCAATCGAAACCCGCCCTGGTGATCGTAGACTCCATCCAAACGATGGCCCTTTCAGCCGTCACCTCTGCGGCGGGGAGCGTGGGCCAGGTACGGGAGTGCGCCCTGCGGCTGATGCAGTGGGCCAAGAGCCACGGGACGCCGGTGATGATCGCCGGGCACGTCACCAAGGACGGAGCCATCGCCGGGCCGCGGGTGCTGGAGCACATGGTGGACGTGGTGCTTTACCTGGAGGGTGAAGGCTTCAGCCCATTCCGCATCCTGCGGGGCGTGAAGAATCGCTTCGGCTCCACCAACGAAGTGGGCATCTTTGAGATGCGGGATGGGGGACTGAGCGAGGTGACGAATCCCTCGGAGGCCTTCCTGGCCCACAGGCAGGAATCGGCCATGGGCTCGGCCATCGTGCCGACGCTTGAGGGAACGCGACCGCTGCTGGTGGAGATCCAGGCCCTGGCGACACCCGCCGGGCTGGGGCCAGCGCGGCGCATCGCCAACGGCGTTGACTTCAACCGCCTGCTGCTTATCCTCGCGGTGCTGACCAAGCACCTAGGCCTGCCGATGAGCGGGCAAGATGTCATCGTGAACGTGGTGGGCGGACTGCACATCGAAGAGCCTGCGGCGGATGCGGCGATCGCCCTGGCGGTAGCCTCCAGCCTGCGCGATACGCCCCTGCGCGAGCGGTGCGTGGTGATGGGCGAAGTGGGTCTGAGCGGCGAACTGCGCCCGGTGAACCAGACGGAGCGCAGGCTGGCGGAGGCGGCGGCGCTGGGCTTCAAGCTCTGCGTGCTGCCGGGACAGGCCAACGGCAGCGTGAAGGCCCCCGGCGAGCTGAAGCTCCTTTACGCGGAGACCCTGCGCGATGCGGTGCGGCTCGCCCTGGCGAGCAGGCCTGCCGCCCTGTGATGCACCTCCTCCCTCGCCTATCCTTACCAAGCTGAGGAGGACGCAGTGGCCGCCGCCGCTCTTATCTTTGCGCTGACCTATCTAGGCATCGCCTTCAACCGCGTCCCCAAGGTCAACATTGATAGGCCGACGGCCGCGCTCATCGGCGCGACGCTGATGGTGCTGGCGGGCGTCCTCACCTTCGATGAAGCGGTGGCCGCCGTCAACTTCGATACCATCGCGCTGCTGTTGGGCATGATGATGCTGGTGGTGGTGCTGCAGCAGGCGGGCTTCTTCACGCTCCTGGCTGTCAAGACGGTCTCGGCCACCGGCTCGCCGATCAAGCTGATGGCAGTGGTCATCGTCGCAACGGCGGTCTTCAGCGCCTTCCTGGTGAATGACGTCATCGTGCTGCTCTTTACACCGGTCATCATCCAGGCCTGCAGGATGAACCGCCTGAATCCGATCCCCTACCTCATCGCGGAGGCGATGGCCTCCAACATCGGCTCCTCAGCCACCATCATCGGCAACCCGCAGAATGTGCTCATCGGCATCACATCCGAAATCTCATTCGGGCGCTTCTTCCTGCACCTGCTGCCCGTGGCGTTCGTCTCAACGCTCATCCTCATGGGCGTCATCTGGCTCTTCTACCGAAACCAGCTCACCGCGAAGGACGGAGGATCCTCCCTACAGGAGACGGCAACAAAGGCCATTCCCATAGACAGGCAGAAGCTCCTGCGCATGACGCCCATCGTCATCGGCGTCATCGTCACGTTTTTCCTCCACAGCTTCCTAGACCTGCGGCTTGCCGTCATCGCCCTCTCGGCTGGAGGAGTCGCCGTGGTGGTGAGCGGGATAAAGCCCTCCAATATCATCAAGGATGTGGACTGGGTGCTCCTGCTCTTCTTTGCCGGGCTCTTCATCGTGGTCCACGGCGCGCAGGATGCGGGCGTCCTGGATTTCTTCCTTGACCGGGTGAGCTTAGACGCGAACACGGCGGGCGTCGTCTCCATCCACGGCATCAGCACCGTCGTTTCGCAAATCGTGAGCAACGTGCCCTTCACGCTCTTGGTGATCCCCCTCCTGCAGGACTCCAATAGCAACCTGCTGTGGCTCTCCCTGGCCTCCGGCGCGACGCTCGGGGGCAACATGACGCTCATCGGGGCTGTGGCCAACCTTATCGTGGCGGAGGTGGCCTACCGCGATGGCGTGACGCTGAAGTTCGGGGAGTTCTTCAAGGTGGGCGCCGTCGTCACGGTGCTGACGCTCATCGCCTCAGTGGGCATCCTGCTCTTGCAATATGAGCTAGGCTGGCTGAAGTAGCGTTCCTTCGATCTCACTTCCGGCCTCTCTTTTAGGTAGGGAGAGGCGGCAGGCAGGGTGCGGGCCGCATTGCTAGGCGCGAAAGGCCTTCTTGAGCGCCTCGCCCGCCTGGGCGAGCGCCTGCTTCGCTTCGGCCAAGACTTCGCTATAGCTGAAGAAGGCGTGGATCATGCCTTCGTAGCAGGTATAGGCCACAGGAACGTCTGCAGCGCGCAGTCTCTTCGCGTAGATATCACCGTCATCGCGAAGGGGATCATACTCAGCCGTGATGATAAGGGCAGGAGGCAGCCCGCGAAGGTCCTTGGCCTGGATGGGGCAGGCGTAGGGGTTCTTGGCATCCGCTTCGCTCCCAAGGTAGAGGGCCCAGTTGACGGCCATCGTCTCCCGCGTGAGGAGATAGCCGCTCGCGTTTTGCCTATATGACGCCGTCTCCAAGTTGCGGTCGAGCGCCGGGTAGATGAGTAGTTGGAAGGCGAGCTTGGGACCGCCTGCATCCCGCGCCTTGAGGGCAACGGCCGCCGCCAAGTTGCCGCCTGAGCTATCGCCGCCCACGGCGATCCTCGCGCCATCCACACCGAGCTCTCGGGAGTGTTCGGCTACCCACACCATCGCCGCGTAGCAATCGTCGAACGGGATAGGGAACTTGTGCTCCGGGGCGAGTCGATAGTCCACGGAGACGACGGCGCACTCAGCGGCCAGGGCCAGCCTTCGGGCAGTGCCATCGTGGGAGTTGACGCTGCCGATGGTCCAGCCGCCGCCGTGGAACGTGACAAGGACAGGCAGCGGCCGTCCAGCCTTCAGGGGCTTGTAGACCCGGAAGGGAATCTCGCCGTGGGGACCGGGGATGCGCCGGTCTTCGACGCTGGCGACCTTCGGCTTGCCGAGCGCCAAGGCCGCCTCCATCTGCGCCCGGATGCCGGGCAGCGTCTGGGCAGTGCGCGGCTTGCCACCATAGCGGGCGTTGTAGCCGTCAATCAGCGGCCCGCACTTGGGGTTCAGCGGCATAGGACTAGTCCAGGTGAGGCTTGCGATCAGACCAGGGGCGAGCCGCTTCAAAGGCGGCGGCGGCGCGCATCACCATGTCGTCTTCGCCTATGCGCCCGACGATCTGCAGGCCGACGGGCAGGCCGTCCTTGGTGAAGCCGCAGGGGAGGCTTGCGGCAGGCTGGCCGGTGATATTGAACGGGACGGTGAAGGGGAACGGCCCCCAGAGGGTGCTGACCGATTGCCCGCCGATGGCGGAGGGTCGCTGGCCGCATGGGAAGGCGGGAACGGCCGTCGCGGGAGACATCAGCAGGTCGTACCGCTCGAAGAAATCGGCCATCTTGGCCTTGGTCACTTCGATGGAGCGCATCGCCTGAGAGTACTGGGCGGCGGTGATGGCCTTGCTCCGCTCCATGGATTTCCTGAAGTTCTCCGTCAGCAGGTCGCCTTTCGTCTCCAGCAAATGGCCGAAGGCGACGTAGCTGTCCGTGACGACGACAGGCCCGAAGATGCTGAAGGGCTCGCCGGTGTCCGGGCTATCATCGGAGACGGCGCAGCCGAGCCGCCCGAAGAAGCGAGCCGCCTCCGACGTGATGGCAAGGACTTCCGGATCGGCGACGGCATAGCCCAGGTCAAAAGACCAGGCAACGCGGAGGCCTTTGACACCCTTGTTCAGGGTGCCTGAGAAGTCGGGAGACATCGCCCGGCGGGAACGCGGGTCGCGCCCATCGTGCCCGGCTGTGACGTCTAGGAGCATCGCGGCATCGCGAACGGAGCGGGTGATGGGTCCGCCCGTCGAAAAGATGGGCATCCCGCTGAAGCTCCGCCCTGTGGGAATCGTGCCGATGGTCGGCTTGATGCCAAAGACGCCGCAGAGGCTCGCCGGGATGCGTATGGAGCCGCCGCCATCGGTGCCCATGGCAAGCGGGCAGATGCCGGCCGCCACGCCAGCCGCCGCGCCGCCGCTGGAGCCGCCGCTGGTGCGCTTGGTGTCCCACGGGTTGCGACAGTCGTCGCCCAAGCGATTCTCCGTGGTCGCCGAGTTGCCGAACTCCGGGGTATTCGTCTTGCCGATGATGATGGCGCCTGCTTTCCGCAGACGCTCGACGGCGATGGAGTCTTCCTCCGGGACGAAGTCCTTATAGGCCAGGGAACCGCCCGTAGTCACGATGCCCTTTGTATAGGTGAGGTCCTTGATGGAGACGGGCAGGCCGAGGAGCGGCGGCAGATCGCCTCCAGAGGAGAACCGCCTCTCCGCCACCTTGGCATCGGCCATCGCAGAATCGGCGGCGACGGCAAGGAAGGCGTTGAGCTTGGGGTTGTATCTCGCGATGCGATCGAGGACGGAACGGGTCAGCTCAACAGGCGAAAGCTTTTTGGAGCGCAGGAGCTTCGCCAACTCCCATGCGGGCGTGAAGGCAAGGTCGTTGCCAGGCATAGGCTAGGGATTCTTGCTCAGGATGAAGGCGCTCGTCGGCACAGGCGGCGCGGCGGCATAGAGTGAAAGCTCCACGTCCTTCACCTGGTTCACCGCCGTGCCGCGGACCTGGCGCACCGCTTCGATGATGAGATTGAAGCCGTGGAGATAGACCTCGGAGAGGCCTGCACCGCTGGTGTTGACCGGGGTCTTGCCCTTGGCGAAGGTGATGCCGCCCGATTCGATAAGGGCGCCTGCGTTGCCGCGCCCGCAGAGGAAGTCTTCGATGAGGAGCAGCACCGTGGTGGAGAAGGCATCGTAGAGCTGGGCGACGTCTATATCTTTGGCCTGAACGCCCGCGCGCTGGTAGAGCGTCTTGGCGCAGACGCTGGAATCGGTGTTGAAGAAGTCATCGCGATAGTAGTTCGTCATTCCCTGGGAGCCGTGGGAGATGCCCTGGGCCGCGGCGAGGATATAGACGGGTTTGTTCCTGCCGTTGCGCGCGTTCGCCGCGGCGGTGACGATAACCGCGCCCGCGCCGTCCGTCTCGAGACAGCAATCGAAGAGGCGCATCGGCTCGGCAACCCAGCGCGAGGTGAGGTAATCGTCCATCGTGATCGGCGTGCGCATGACTGCGTCCGGGTTGCGAACGGCATTGGTGCGCTGGTTGATGGCGATGCCGCCCAGGTGCTCGGCCTTGGTGCCGAAGACGTGCATGTGGCGGCGCGTCAGCACCGCCACCTCTTGCACGGGCGAAGCGAGGCCGAAGGGAACGGTGAACTGCTTCGATCCCGCGACGAGCATGGACTGCTTCTCCCAGGGGCGTCCGCCTGAATGCTGGCCGCCGCCTGCCTGGGTAGACTGCTTGCCGCGATTGCGGGAGCGGAAGACGATCACATTGTTCGCCTGGCCCGTCGCCACCGCCATCGCCGCCAGTTGGACGGCGTTGCCGCCGGCGCCGCCGCCCCAGGGTGCCGTGGCGAAGAACTTCAGCTCCCGGATGCCTAACGCGGCGGCAAGGGCATCGTCTTGGACGTTATCAATATCCCACCGGACGATGCCGTCAATATCCGTATTCTTCAGTCCGGCATCGTCAATCGCCTTCTTCGAAGCCTCGAGCGCCAGGCTCAGCTCACTGCGGCCGAGTCCCTTCGAATAGGCGGTGTGCCCAATGCCAATAACGGCCGACTTGTTTTTCAGGCTCACGGGAGACTCCTGACGGGGATAGGCGATTATATGCCGATGCAAGCGGGGCGCACAAGAAAAAACCAGCCCCTCCGGTACCGGAGGGGCTGGTGATTACCGATCACTTCGCTAGAGGCTATTACCTCGGCGGCGGTCCGGGCGGCGGTCCCTGCTGCGG
>VGPF01000040.1 GCA_016875535.1 Chloroflexota bacterium | reverse complement strand
GTTCGACGAGGGCGCTTAGCTCAGCGGCCAGCGCGCCAGCGCCGCAGGGGGCACTGATCCAAGCTCGTACTTCGCAAGATACAATTGGCAACGTGTTCGACGAGGGCGCTTAGCTCAGCGGTTAGAGCATCCGCCTTACACGCGGGGGGTCACTGGTTCGAATCCAGTAGCGCCCACCACCTTCGTCCAGAGTCCCGCTCCAATCAAACTACAGAGCAGCCACCCCCAATTGTCCCTTCAACGTCTTCACATCTGTCGCCGGTAGCTGGCAGGCGTAGTTCTCGCACACATAGGCCGCCGGCTTGCCCTCCACCAGGCCACGACCATCGAGCAACGGCAGGCCCTTCGCCGCCTCAGCGCCGTCCTTCGGATCGAATCCCGCGACAACTTTGTTGGGCAGATAGGCGCCAAAGACGACCGACTTAAACTCCTTGACCTGTGCCGCTGTCGGCGCGCCCACAAGCACGATCTCCTGCTTCCGCCCAAGGTAGAAATCCAGCGCGCACAGCCAGTGCCCGAACGCACTCGGGTAATTGCCCAGGACGCCCGCCATCCCGCGTAGCGCCCGCACCGCCTTCTCCTCAAACTCCTGTCTCCCGGTGAGCACCGCCACTTTGAGCAACGCCTCTGCCGCCGCAGAGCCGCCCGAAGGCATGGCATTATCGTAGAAATCCCGCGGCCGCATGATCAGTGCCTCCGCATCGCGCCCTGTGTCGTAGAAGACGCTCTCCGCCTCCGACCAAAACAGCTCGACCATCCCATCGCATAGATTCGCGGCTTCATCCAACCATCGCCGCTCGAACGTCGCCTCGTACAGCGCCGTGAGGCCGCTTGCCAGCATCGCGTAGTCCTCAAGGAACCCCGGAATCTTCGCCTCGCCGCTCTTCCACGTCCGCAGGACGCGTCCCTCTCTCCGCAGCTCGCGCAAGAGGAACTCGCCGTTCTTCCGCGCGGCTTGCAGATAGTCGTCCCTCTCAAGGACGGCCGCCGCCTCCGTCAGGCTTTGCAGCATAAGTCCATTCCATGACGTCAGCGCCTTGTCGTCACGGCCAGGGTGGATGCGCCTCTCCCGCGCCGCATACAGTTTCTCCCGGCATCGCTGGATCACGGCCATAAGGTCGGCTTCCGTTATCCCAAGGGAAATCGCGACGTCAGGAACCGCCGTAGGCACATTCAGGATGTTCTTCCCTTCGAAGTTTCCCTCCTCCGTCACATCCCACACCCGCATCGCGATCCTCGCATCCGCCTCACCCAGGATCGTCGTGATCTCCTCAGGCGTCCACAGGAAAAACCTCCCCTCGTGCCCCTCGCTGTCCGCATCCTGCGCCGAGTAGAAGCCTCCCGCCGGGTCCGTCATCTCCCGCAGCACATAATCGGCCGTCTCCACCGCGATCCGCCGGAAGAGATCCGCCCCCGTTATCTGGTAAGCATGCAGGTATGTTCTGATAAGCAGAGCGTTGTCGTACAGCATCTTTTCGAAGTGCGGCACCAGCCAGTGAGCGTCCGTGGAATAGCGATGAAAGCCCCCGCCTACCTGGTCGTACATCCCACCGCGAGCCATCTTGTCCAGGGTGAACTCCGCCATCTGCAGCAGGCGCGCATTGCCGTCCCGTTTGTAGGAGCGCAGCAAAAACTCCAGGTTCATCGGCTGTGGAAACTTCGGCGCGCTGCCGAAGCCGCCGCTATCCCAATCGAACCCGCCGGCCAGCCGCTGCGCCGCGGCTTGGAGGATCGTCGCCGTCAGCATCTGCTGGCCGCTCCCGGCGAGGGGCCGTTGGAGTCGTTCCGTGATCTGCGCCGCCCCCGTCAGCATCTCGCCGCGGCGGTTCTGGTAGGCATCCGCCACCGCCATCAGGATCTGGGTGAACGAAGGCATTCCGTGCCGCTCCACCGGAGGGAAATACGTGCCGCCGTAGAACGGCCTGCCGTCCGGCGTCATGAAAACCGTCATCGGCCACCCGCCGTGGCCCGTCATCGTCTGCACTGCCTGCATGTAGATCGAGTCCACGTCGGGTCGCTCTTCTCTATCCACCTTGATATTCACGAAGAGCGCATTCATCACCGCCGCCGTCTGCGGGTCCTCGAACGATTCGTGCGCCATCACGTGGCACCAGTGGCACGCCGAATAGCCCACGCTCAGCAGGATCGCCTTGTCCTCCGCCTTCGCCCTCGCGAAGGCCTCTTCGCCCCAGGGATACCAGTCCACGGGGTTGTCTTTATGCTGCAAGAGATACGGGCTCGTCTCATTCGCAAGCCGGTTGGGCATAGCACTGCCGCTTTCCAGGGGGCGTCGCGCCCCGCACGATGCCATTCAACCCTACCAGCGGCGCCTCTGGTGGTCAATCATTCGTGCACCTGAGCTTACTCCCTGTCCCTTTTGTGTTCCTCAGCGGTTTCTATAGATGCATGGCTTCCTCCTCTTGTGCGCGGTAGATGCCGCTGCTACCATTGACCCTCGTCCGCCTCGCCTGCTTCATAAAATCACTTGCCAAGGAGACTCTTGTGAGCGAAGGAGAGAAAGTCAAAGGCTTTAACGGCCACGTCTATTTCACGATCGATGAAATCGCCCATATGCTGCCCGGCCCTGCCCGGCTCATGCACGAGATCGGCACCCGGTGGTGGAAGGTCTACTACGCCGCCAAGGAAGGCAACTGGCCCCTTGCCGAATATGAGATCAAAGAGACCAAGGAGCTCTTCGAAATCTCCATGACCACGCGCCCCAAGTACGTCCAGTGGATGGAGCCCTTCATGGGCGAGTCCATGAAGCGCGTAGAAGATGCGATCAAGGCCAAGAACTGGAAACAGTTCGAAGAGGCCTACAATCAGTCAATCAAGGACGCCAACGACTACCACAAGGCCGCGAACAAGCCCCTCATCCACTGGAAACTTCCGAACACGCCCCCGCCTGATATGGAGATGAAGCCCCAGCCCTAGCTTCTTCGCCCCGCCCCAGCATAAGACGCGCCGGTGTTCCCATCGGCGCGTCTCTTTTTACTCCTTCAAAGCCTCATCCCTATTCGCCGTCAGCCGCCTCCGCAGGATATTTTCCACACGCTTGTGCATCGCCTGCACCGAGTCCAGCACCAGGTACGAGCCGAAGAGAAGCACCGCGCCCAGGATCAGCCACGTCAGGTACGGCACGCTTTCCAAGGGCGGCAGGAAAATGTTCACCATCGCCGCCAGCGCCAAGAGGAAGATGAAGAGCAGCGCGTTCCGCAGCACAACGCGTGCCACGCGCCGCGTCAGCAGGCTCACGCCTCCCGGCGCATTCGTCAGCCCCCGCGCCGCATGCGCCGATACGCTTCGTATATAGGCGATGCTCGCCGCCAGGGGCGCCAGGGCAAGCGCAATGGCTCCGCCCAGGACGATCCCGGCCACCGTGGACCGTGATAGGCCCTCTATCCATGGGATAGACTCCCGGTTCTCGTAGACGGCGCGTCCGCCTGCCATGATCGCGATCAGGAACACGCCGTTGATCGCGATCCCTATCAGGTCGTGCCGCAGCTGCGACCCGACCTTTCCCGGCTCGCCCGCCAGGCGCTGCAAGCGTCCCAGCGCGCCTTCCGCCGACTTGATGTACCGCAGCGCGATGTGCGGTATAGCCCGGTCTATTGCGGGGCCGGCCCGCTCAGAGCTCCTGATGAAGATCGGCGTCGTGAGCGCGCTGATCGCCATCACGCCCACCACAATGGGATATAAGAACGGCTCCGCAGTCCCGTTGTCCAGCCCGACTTTCACGATGATGAGCGAAAATTCGCCAATCTGTGCCAGGCTCATCCCGACTTGTAGGGCCGTATGCCGCTCGTAGCCCAGGATGAACGTGGAAACCGTTCCGGCGAAGGTCTTCGCTACCAGTAGGAACGCCGTGACCGCCAGGATATGCGGCCAGTACTCCCGCAGATACGCCGGGTCCAGCAGCATGCCGATTGCGACAAAGAAGATCGCCGCGAACATGTCGCGCACCGGGAGCAGCAGCTGCTGAAAGGCCTCGCCGCGTTTCGCCTCGGCGATCAGCGCGCCGCCCAGGAAGGCGCCCGCGGCCACGGAAAGCCCAAACTCCTCCGAGAAGAGCGCGAGGCCGAAGCACAATCCAAGCCCCACGATGACCGAGACCTCTTGCCTGCCCGTGGACAGCGTGTAGTTCATCAATCGCGGCACAAGCACGATGCCGATAGGGATCACCGCAAGTGCGAACAGCGTCAGCCTCCCCAGGACTGCCCAGGCATCGCTCAGCTCCACGCCATTAACCTTCCCAAGCCCCGCGAAGATGCTGATGAGCGCGATGGCGGCGAAATCCTCGAAGATCAGGATGCCGATCACTGCCTCCGCCGCGCGTGTCTGCGTCTTCCGGAGCTCCTCCAGCACCTTCACGATGAGCGCCGTGCTGCTGATGGAGAGCGCCGCCCCCAGAAGCAGCGCATTCGTCGAGTTCCATCCGAAGGCCAGCCCCAGCTGATAGCCGAGCGCCAGCACGATAAGGATCTGCAACGCGCCGCCGATCACCGCCACCTTGCTCACGCGCCGCAGCCGCTTGAAGCTGAACTCCAAGCCGATGTGGAACATCAGCAGGATGATGCCCAGGTCCGCCAGCTCGTTAACCACCTCCTGGTCCGAAACGAAGGAGACCGGCGGCGTATGGGGGCCGACGACCAATCCCGCGACGATATATCCGAGGATGACAGGAAGGCGGAGGGCGTGAAAGACCAATAGCGCACCCGCCGCCACCACCATGATGACGGCCAGATCGCGAAGGGTATGGAGCGTTGCGAGATCTTCCATGGGCGTGTGCGGTTCAACGCAGCGAAGTTCAGGCGCCGTTTGCGGCTATCCCGGGAGATGCGCGCGCCGGGCGCATCACGTATTCTAAGGGCAACCCCGAAGCTCCGTCCATTTCCCACGCACGGTGCAGCCATGCTCGATGCCACAGCGAAAGAACGTCTCCTGGCGATGTATGACTCGCCCGATCCCGATCGCCCCGGGCGCGGCATCGAAGGCTATGACCGCGATCACGCCGAGCGCACCACTCGAATCGTCCAGCTCGTCGCCAAAGCCGTTGGCCTCCACGAGCGCTGGCTCCCGGACCTGGAGGCCACCACGCTCCTCCACGATCTCGGCCGCGTCGGCATGGATGCCGAGCTCTTCGGCAAAGTCTTCGCCATCGCCCAGGAGATCGGCCTTCCCATCCGCATCCGCGACCTCCGCGCCGCCTTCCCTCAAGTGACCGAGGCCCAGGCGCCCGATTTCTTCATCGCGCGCCTCAAGCCCGCCCTGGATCAGCGCGGCATCGCCCTCACGCCCCAGGTGCGCGAGCACATCCTCATGCGCATGGACTTCAAGGGCCGCCTCCGCCGCGAGCTCCGCCGCCGCGAGCCGGACCTCGCCGCCCTCGGCGTCACCGTGAAACCCTGGATGGAAAAGGTGATGCTCTATTACTACTATCCACAGGACATGGCCGGGGAGTCAGACGAGGTTCGCCTGATGGGCATGCTCCTCGTCGCCTGTGAAAACTTCGAGGCCTACAACAACCGCCGTCGCGGCAAGGACTACTACGGCCGCCGGGACGAACAGCTCCGCCAGGTCTTCATCGCCCTGGACCGCTTCGAGCGCGATGGCCTCGTCTCTCCCAAGGTTATGGCCGCCCTCAAGCGCCTCACGGCCTCCGGCGCGCTCGACGCGATCATGAAAGAGTCCCGCGGCTACGCCCCGGGCCGGCCCCTGCCTCCGGCCGACCTCGCCTTCCAGAAAGAGCTGGCCGCCTCTTCTGTCTGACGGATCCCTAGCAGCTAAACGATCGCTAGCGGGTTCAACGAGCTCCCCGTCCCGCCCGTCACCATCAGCGGCGCCGCCACGAACAGAAACTCGTAGACCTTGTCCGCCGCTAGCTGCTCCAGGTCCATCATCTCGATAAGGTAGATCCCCGCATCCTGCAGGAAGACATCGTGGACATTCCGCCTCGGAGCGCGCTTCTTGTCTCGAACGCCTATCGCCGAGTTATCCGCCCCCACGGCGCACACGTCCTTCTTCGCAAGCCACAGCCCCGCCTCGATCTCCAGCCCGGGCTGCGAGTGGTTGTACACATCGAATCCCTGGGAGTAATAGACTGTGTTCCACCCGGTGCGGAAGAGCACAACGTCCCCTTGCTCGATCCGCGTCCCCTGGCGCTGGCAGCACGCCTCCAAGTCCTCCGGCGTGATGACGCACGCCCCCTCCAGGTGCGGCTTCCCCTTGAGCCCCGCCACATCCAACAGCACCCCTCGCCCAAAGATCCCCTTGAGATTCGTGATTCCCAGCCTCGTCGCGCCGAACCCCTCGACGTACTTTTTCGCCGGGAACCCGTTGTACATCGTCCCTTCCGTCCAGTAATGGCAGAGCGCGTCTATGTGCGTGGACGTCCCGTGGCACCCGATGAGCAGCGTATCGTCCGCCACCTCTGCATACGATTGTTGCTGCGGCCCGCCGAAGATGCGCACAAAGTGCTGGTTCCCCGGGCGGATGTCCATCCTCGGCACCTTGTCTTCGCGTATCGGCGAGCTGAGGCTGTACAGTTTCCCCTTCTTCACCAGGCGCGCCGCCGCCGCCATCCGCTCGGGCGTCAGCAGGTTCGCCGCCCCAAGCTGGTCCTCCTTCCCCCATCGCCCCCAGTTCATCACGCGCTCTTCAGCCATCGCACACCTCCTGAGTTGCCGGTCGAGGCGCATCTTAGCAAAGGCCTCTCCGCCGCTCAAACTGCATCCGCCGGGCGCGTCCTTGTCTCCCCTGTTACAATCGCCCCAGCACTCTCGCTCGGAGACTCGCCAATGCTAGCCGAAAATCAGCTCAAGGTGTCCCATGTTGCGGAGCTTTTTTCCCTCGCCCGCCGCATCCACAAAGGCGAGCGTCTGCCCCACTGGATCGAGCCTGAGACGATTCCCTCCCAGGACTACCGCGATCGCATCTCCGCCATCCTCCTCCGCCACGGCCTCCTGGAGAGCTCCGGCGGCCCCGCCTTCTTCAACCTTATCCGCTACGCGCCGCATCCCCGCATGGGAGAAGCCCTCTGCGATATCGCCCTCGATGAAGTCCGCCACGGGCGCATGTTGCTGGAATGCCTCGACCCTCTGGGCGTGGACTACCGCCAGCCCTTCCGCGATATGGTCGGTGCCGATTACCGCGGCCGCATGAACCGCGTCGGCATGTCCGCCTCCAGGGGCGAGCCCTCCTCCTGGGCTGACGTTCTCGCCTTCACCATGCTCGTGGACCCCGCGGGGCTCCTTATCGTCGGCATGCGACTCACGAGCAACTACGGCCCCCTCGCCCGCGCCAGCGCTCGAACGCTCTTGGACGAGGAAGGCCACGCCGCCTTCTGGGAGAAATGGGGCCAAGACCAGCTTGCCGCCGAAGCGGGCCGCCGCGAAGTCCAAGCCTCCATTGATCGCTTCATGGCCGCCTCCCTCGGGATACTCGGACGCCCGAAGGCCGTCAACGCCAACTTCGCCCACGAGCAGAAGCTCGGCCTCTGGAAGACAGACCCCGCCGAGCTTCAGCAGGTCCTCAAAGCGATGCTCAAAGTCTCCCTCGAACCCCTGGGCCTCCGCATCCCTGCAGTCGAGCCCGATTACGGCGGCGCATTCTGGTAGTCGCCTAGAGGAGCGCTATGCCAAGAGCGACCATCGCAGAGCGCATCAATGTTCCGCGCATGCGCCGCGAGCGGCGGCAAAAGCTCATCGCCGCCATGGATCGCACCGATATTGACGTCCTCATCCTCAGCTCCCGCGCCAACGTCACCTATGCCACCGGCGCCCGCTCCCTCCTCGCCGATTCCTCCCGGGAGCACTACCTCCCTACCTTCGCCGTCTTCACCCGCGACGGCAAGCCGCCCCACCTCTTTACGCCCTACCCGGAAGGCGCGCCGCCCGACCTGCCCGCCGATCACATCCACCCGCCCTTCCTCCCTGAGTTCGAGGTCGGCGTTCGTCAGATGGCCGCGACCCTCAAACGCCTCCTCGGCCCGCTCCTCCGCGCCAAGGTCGGCGTGGACGGCTACACCGCCGCTTCCTACGCGCTCCTCCCCGAGCTCCTCTCCGAATCAACGCTCGTTGATGCCGGCCCCGCCACCGGCATGGCGCGCCTCTGCAAGACCAAGGACGAAGTCGAATGCCTCCGCGCCGCCGAACACATCAACGATGCCGCCATGCGCGATGTCCTCGCCGCCCTCAGGCCAGGCATGCGCCAGAGCGATCTCAGCGGCATCTTCCTCAAGCGTATCCTCGAGCTCGGCGCCACGGGCAATCACATAGACCCCATCTGGATGGTCACGCCTCAGTGGCTCAAGCAAGGTCCCCACATGCTCCTCAACGACCTCGCCTTCCCCATCCCCACCACCGACCGCATCCTCCGTGAAGGCGACCTCATGATGGTGGACTCCGGCATCGAATACCTGGGCTACGGCTCCGATTTCGGGCGCACCTGGATTTGCTCCCTCACGCCTAAGCCCGCTGCGCGCCTCACCGATAAATACAAGATCTGGCGCGAAGTCACTCAAGCCGTCATGGACACGGCGCGCCCCGGGAAAACCGGCGGCGATATCGCCCGCGCCGCCGTCAAGGCCGCCGGGAACAAGAAGCCCTGGCTGGAGCAGTTCTACATCCTCCACGGCATCGGCCTCGATAGCGCGGAGATGCCCATGATCGGCACCAACCTCGGCGCCCGGTTCGATGAATCCATCGTCATGCAGCCTGGCATGCTCCTCGTCATCGAGCCCTGCATCTACGAAGACGGCGTCGGCGGCTATCGCAGCGAAGACACCGTCGTCGTCAGCGAAAGCGGCCCGCCCGATCTCCTCAGCACCTTCCCCTACACCCCCTGGGGAGGCCGCCCGTGACCACAGGCCTCATCGCCCGCGCTTTCCCTCTCTCCCCCGGTGGGAGAGAACCAAAGAGAGGGGGCCTCTTGTTGCGCTGGCTTGCCACGAACAACCTGCTCTTCGGCGAGGACTCGCCGTGACTACAGGCCTCATCGCCCGCGATACCGGTAGCCCTATAGACTTCGAGCGCATGCGCCGCGACCGCTTCCAGCGCGTCCTGGACGCCATGGAGCGCCATACCCTCGATATCCTTCTCGTCGGCAAGCCCGCAAACGCCCGCTACATCACCGGCGCGAACACCAACACCAACATCGCAGGCGGGCGCGGCTTCTCTCCCTCCGTCGTCGTCCTGCGGGAGCGCAAGGATTTCCACATCATGACCTGGTGGGACGCAGGCGTGCCTAAGTCCGTCCCCAGGGCAAACCTCTTCCCCGCCAGCTGGAATCCCGCCAACACACTCCAGAACCTGAAAAGGATTATCGGCGCGTCGCAGGCCCGGCGCATCGGCGTGGACCTCATGTCGCCCCTTTACGCAGGCCTCCTCTCTCAAGCCTTTCCTCAAGCCTCCGTCGTCAACGGCGAAGCCGCGCTCCTCGAGGCGCGAGCCGTCAAAACACCCGAAGAGCTCGATTGCCTGCGCGCCGCCATCGCTATCTCCGAAGGCGCCCTCGCCTCTACTATCGCCGCCATCCGCCCCGGCCGCACTGAGCGCGACCTCCTCGGCACCTTCGAAAAAGCCGCCACCGTCTATGGCGTCACCTTCCCCATCTCCCAGGGCGGCTTCTGCATCCAGCCCCTCTCCGGTCATCGCGACCGCCCGCCGCTACGATTCCTCTCCTCCGATCGTCCCCTCCGCGCAGGCGACCTCGTCACCATGTCCAGCGGCTTCTCCTACATGGCCTATGACGCCGATATCGGCCGCACCTGGCCCTGCAAGGCCGCGCCCACGCGCGCCCAAAAGTCCCTCTTCTCCCGGTGGCGCGCCGCCTTTGACGCTATGCTCGCCGAGTGCAAGCCCGGCCGCGCCGCCGCCGATATCCACGCCGCCTACCGCAACGCCGAGCCCGGCGTCACGCCTCCTGCGCCCATCGCCCACGGCTCCGGCCTGGGCATCGAGCCGCCCATCATCGCCACTCCCCTTGGCGAGGGCGTCGAACGCTCCTGGAAACTTGCCCCAGGGATGCTCATCACCCTCCAGCCCTACGTCTGGCAAAAAGGCGTCGGCGGCATCCTCGCCAAAGAGACCGTCCTCATCACCGCCGCGGGCCCTGAGCTCCTCACGGCTCTTCCCCACGGCCCTCTCGCCGATTGACGCGTGTGCCGTCACCTGCCGCGCCCCCTCTCCGCGCAAGCGCGAAAGGCCTGCGCACTCCTCTCTGAGATCCCTTTGCAACCCCTTTTTTCGCCCTGTGCCTCCTGATGCTAGGAGGGACTAGCGACACTTTCGATTGCTCCTGTCAACCTGCCCAACCCGAGTGGTTTCCCGATGCGTCCCTTCCGCTTATTTGACACTCACTCCGGCTCCTCATACACTCGCCGACGATCCCCCATCGCGCCTCCTCGTTGCGCGCCCAAGGAGAACCATGGACAGCCAGGACATCCTCTACGAAAAGAAAGACGGCATCGCCACCATCACCCTCAACCGCCCCCACCGGATGAACGCCCTCCCCCTGCACATGTGGATGGAGGACCTGAGCCTCATCTGGCAGGACTTCGACCGCGATCCCAAGATGCGCATCGCCATCCTTACCGCCGCAGGCGAGAAGGCCTTCTGCACCGGTGTGGACGTGAAAGACACCGCCGAGCGCAACAAGCAGCAGGGCGGCGCGCGGCGCTCCTCGGGAGAAGTGAAGGCTACGCCCCTCCAGAACAAGGTCACCAAACCCGTCATCTGCGCCGTCAACGGCATCGTGGGCGGCGGCGGCCTCATGCTCGTCGCCGATTGCGATGTCCCCATCGCCTCCGCCAACGCCCAGTTCTTCAACCCGGGCGTCAGCGTCGGCATCGTCGCCCTCTATGGCCAGGCCACCTGGTCCAAGTGGATGCCCTTCCACGCCAACATGCGCATGGCCCTCATGGGCGGGGGCGAGCGCCTCTCCGCCCAACGCGCCCTGGAGCTCGGCCTGGTGACGGAGGTCGTCCGCGATAGGCCCCTCATGGACCGCGCCCGGGAGATCGCGGGCGTCATGCTGGAAAACTCCCCCGCCGCCCTGCGCATCTCCAAGAAAGCCCTCTGGTCCGCCCTCGAGCACGGCCTCACCGGCGCTCAGAAGACCGTCGCCGACATCACCCGCGAGCTCTCCGGCCACCCCGACCAGATCGAAGGCCCAAAAGCCTTCGCCGAAAAGCGCAAGCCCAACTGGCTCGATCCCACCGTCCCCTCACAGTAGGGGCGCGGGGCACGCGCCCTGAGCCCCGAAAGATGCGGGGGCACAACGCCTTCCCGGTAGGGGACGGCCTGCCCCTTCCGAAGGGCCGGCGCCTCACGCCGGAAGGCCGTCCCTCGCGTAGACGCGCCGTAGTCGCGATCTTCTCCTCTCCGTAGCTCACGCTCCCAGGAGCGACGATGGGAGAGGATGAAGGAGAGGGCGGAACTCCCCGGCTGCCCTCAGCCAAGCCTACTGCCCCTTCTCCCGCTCATGCAGCGCATCGTGCGCCTTCTTTGTCTTCGGCCGCACATCTCTCCCCGGCGTCCGAGAAAGCTCGATCCGCGCCAGATGCTTCACATTCGCGCACTGGACCAGATCAGCCACGCCGCACGAGTCCACATCCTGGATATAGAACCGCACCGGCCCGCCCTTCGCCTCAGGCAGCGGTTGCCCGTTCAGCGCATAGACCACGATCCCTCGCTCCGCCACGATCGCCCTCGGCACGCTCGCGCTGAAGGCCCCGTCTCCTGTGGAAAGCGTCATATACGCCGCCTCCTTCCCCGGCCCCGCGGCTGCCAGGATCGAGGCAAGCCGCACACCCTGCCCTTCGCGGCCCGGTAGCAGCGCGCCCACATCGGCCACCTGCCCCGGCAGCCGCTTCAGCTCGTCAAACGTGAACCGCTTGGATGATGTCACCTCTCCAGTGACCTCTAACGCTGTGCTCATCGCATGCCTCCGGTGACCCTCATGGCCCTTCGTTGACTTCTCATTATATTACTGCCCCACTGGCGCAACGTAAGCCACCTAGAAAGTTAGGCAACCGTGAAAAAGAAAGCCTCGGACGAGCGTTATGGCGGCATTGCCGGCTCTACCGTCCTTGCCAAGACGGGCAACCCCTGGCGGGAGTGGTTCACCATCTTGGACAAGGCAGGCGCAAAAAGCTCACCCACAAAGAAATCGCCCGACTCCTCTTTGAAAAGCACCGCTTGAGCGGTTGGTGGTCCCAGATGGTCACCGTCGGCTACGAACAAGCCCGCGGCATGCGCGGAAAGCATGAACGGCCCGATGGCTACTCCGTCAGCAAAAGCATCACCTTAGAAGTCCCCGTTGCAAAGGCCTATGCCGCCTGGCGCGATGACAGCGCTCGCGCCGCCTGGCTCCAGAACGCACCGCTCGCTACCCGCACCGCGAACCCCAACAAAATCATCCGCGCCTCCTGGGCTGGCGGCGCCTCAAATATAGATGTGAACTTCTACAGCAAAGGCCCTTCCAAATGCCAGGTCGTCGTCCGGCACAACAGGCTCGCCAGCCAGGCCGTCGCCGGAAAGATGAAGTCCTACTGGGCCGAACAACTCGCCGCGCTCAAAGCCTCGTTCGGCCCATCGCGGTAAGCGACTTCCCTGCAGCATCACGGGTGCTTCCGCACCCGTTCCCTCCTCTCCCCTCTCTGGGAAGAGGCCACAGGAGAGAGGTCAAACATAATCCCCTTCTCCGCCCGCCTGTACGACTCATTTGTTTGACACCCCCTACGCCCCATGCTATCGTCACCACCACCCCGGTCTACGCCGGGCTTTTGCTTCAGCCTTCTCAAAGGGTGATCTATGGAACGTGAACTCTTCATGGCGGGCATCGGCGGTCAGGGCGTCCAGCTCGTCACCAAGATCCTTGCCCATGCCCTGAACCTGGAAAACCGCTACGTCATGCACTTCGCCGAATACGGCGGCACCATGCGCGGCGGCAACGTCGAATGCACCGTCATCACCGGCACCGGCGAACTCTCCGCGCCGCCCATCATCCCCTCCACCTGGCTCGCCATCACCATGCATCCGGAGGCCACGCCCAAGGCCAAAGCCAAACTGCGCAAAGGGAGCCTCCTCGTCGTCAACAGCTCCCTGGTGAAGGGCGAAAAGACTCCCCCCGGCGGCGCGCTCCTTGAGGTTCCCGCCTCGGAGATCGCCTCCCAGATCAACAACGTTCAGGGTGCGGCGATGATCATGACCGGCGCCGTCTGCCGCGCCACGGGGCTCGTCTCTAAGGCCCATCTCCTCCAGGGCCTCAAAGACCTCACGCCCTCCTACCGCGCGCGCACCATCGAGACCAACGTCAAAGCCTTCGAAGCCGGCGATGCCTACGCCGCCGAGCACCTCAAGGCCTTCCTCATCAAAGCCTGGGAACCCGTCGCCGCCTAACAGGAGCGTCGCTATGCCAAAGGCCGTCGGCACCGTCACCATCAACATCGAGCTGTGCAAGGGCTGCGTCCTCTGCGTCAAGGCCTGCCCCACGGACGCCCTCGAGATGTCCGTGAAGCTCAACCATCACGGCTTCCGCTACCCCCTGTTGAAAGAAGAGCGTTGCACCGGCTGCGAGCTCTGCGCCCTCGTCTGCCCCGATTTCTGCATCACCGAAGTCTATCGCAACGTTCCCGATAAGCACGCCGCGGCAAAAAGATAGGAACGCCCATGGCCAAGGAACTCCTGGAGGGCAGCAAAGCCCTCGCCAAGTCCGCCGTCCTCGCGGGCTGCCGCTTCTACGCCAGCTATCCCATCCAGCCCAACACCAACCTCATGGAGGCCATGGCCAGGGAGCTTTCCACCGCAGGCGGCGTCAGCATGAACGCCGAAAGCGAAGGCGAAGCCATCAACATGGTCTGGGGCGCCGCCGCAACCGGCAAGCGCGCCATGTGCTCCACCACCGGCACCGGCATGAGCCTCATGATGGAGGCCATGTCCGAGATGTTCGCCGCGCGCATCCCCTACGTCTTCGTCCACATGGCCCGCGGCCAGAGCGAATATCGCATCGGCGTGAAGGGCGGCGGCCACGGCGATTATCGCTACATCGGCTATGCCCCCCACACCGTCCAGGAAGCCGCCGATCTTGTGCGCCTCGCCTTCTACACCGCCGATAAGTTTCAGACCCCCGTCCTCATCCAGGCCGATTACGTCCTCACCCACACCGTGGAGGCCGTCGAGTTCAAGCCGGTGGATGAGAAGGACCTCAAGCCCAAAACCTGGGCCATCACCGGCGCAAAGGGCCGCACGCCCCAGGTCCTCAGCTTCATCACCGGCGTCTATTCCCTCGGCGCGCCCCGCGTGAAATACGGCGCGTGGATGGAAGGCCAGATGGATCGCATCGCCTATCTGGAGAACAACGTCCCGACTATGGCCGATACAGGCTACACGGACGATGCCGATCTCGTTGTCATCGCCTATGGCTACGCCGCGCGCTTCGTGAAGTTCGCCGTCAAGCAGGCCCGCGAAGAAGGATTGAAGATCGGCTACGTCCGTCCCATCACCATCTGGCCCCTGCCCAAAAAAGAGATCCTGGACGCGGCGAACAAGGCCAAGGCCGTCGCCGTCTTCGAGATGAACAACGGCCAGATGGTGGACGATATCCGCCTCATCGTCCTCGGCAAGGTCCCCGTCCATTTCATCGGCCGCATCAGCCACGATGAGTCCGGCTTCGGCGTCGGCAATGCGATCCAGATCCCCAAGCTTCTCGAGAAGTTCCGGGAGGTCTATAAGACCCTTCCGGCTGCCGCCCACGGAAAGAGGTAAGCGGATGCCGATCTCCAAGGAAGAGCTGAAGAGAGTCTGGTCACTGCCCAACAAGGGCTCCTTCCTCCAGCCCCAGGCCGTCCACCACATGTGCCCCGGCTGCGGCGAGCCCATGGCCTACCGCATGATTGCGGAGGTCATGGACGAGATGAACCTCCGCGAGCGCACCATCGAAGTCTCGGGCATCGGCTGCTACATGGGCATGGACCCCACCCTCAACATAGACCGCATCAACGCCCTCCACGGCCGCGCCCCCTCCGTCGCCACAGGCGTCAAGCGCATGCTCCCTGGGCACTTCGTCATGACGATACAGGGCGATGGCGACCTGGTGAGCGAAGGCCTCTCCGAAGCCCTCCACTGCGCCGCCCGCGGCGAAAAATTCACCGTCATCCTCCTCAACAACACCGTCAACGGCGAAACCGGCGGCCACATGACCGCTACCACCCTCGTCGGCCAGAAGACCAAGAGCACCCTCCAGGGCCGCGATGCCGATATCCACGGCAGCCCCATCAAGACCGCCGAGCTGGTGGCCCAGATGGACGGCACCGCCTACGCCGCCCGCGGCTCCGTTCACAGCCCCGTCGCCATCCGGCGCACCAAGAAGATGATCCACCGCGCCTTTGAGGCGCAGGAGCAGAAGCTCGGCTTCAGCTTCGTCGAAATCATGACCATGTGCCCCACCGGCTGGTTCATGGAGACCTGGGAGGCGCCCAAGTACATGGAAGACGTCATGACCAAGTACTTCACCCTGGGCGAATACAAAGTCCATCCCCAACTCGCTGAGATCGCCGTCGCGTAAACTTCGCCTGGGGTTCATGCAAGCGCGTTGCCACAGTTGTTCCTCTCCCTCGAGGGGAAAGGAACTCGAAAAGCATTTGTCTTCGGGCCGTATCCTCGGCCCCGATGATTCCCGAGAGGTGAGGGTGATTCTCCAGTGAGCCCAAGTTCACGATGCTTCTAGCGATGCTCCCATGACCTCACCGCCTTCCGCCCTCCACGGCATCACCGTCCTCGATCTCACCCAGGGCGTCGCCGGCCCATTCTGCACGCGGCTCCTCGCAGGCTACGGCGCCGACGTCCTCAAGATCGAAATGCCCGGCCGCGGCGATGTCTCCCGCCACGCCGCCCCCTTCTACCGCGATTCACCGCACCCCGAATCCTCCGGCCTCTTCTTCCACCTCAACGGCGGCAAGCGCTCCATCACCCTCAACCTCAGATCGCCCACGGGCCGCGCCGTCTTCCTCCACCTCGCCCGCGATGCAGACCTCGTCGTCGAAAGCTTTCGCCCGGGGACCATGGCGCGCTTCGGCCTCGGCCGCGCCGAGCTCCTGCGCGCCAATCCCTTCCTCGTCCTCTCCTCCATCTCCAACTTCGGCCAGTCCGGCCCCTACCGCGATTACGAAGCCGTGGACCTCATCGCCCAGGCCTACGGCGGCCCGCTCATGTACGGTCAGGGCCTCGCGGAAAAGACGCCCCTCAAGTTCGCGGGCAACTCCGGCCTCTACTACGCAGGCGTCATGGCCGCCCTCGCGGCCATGGGCGCCGTCCTCTTCGCCAAGATGGGCGGACCCGGCCAGCATGTGGACACCTCCATCGTCCACGCCCTCATGTCCTCGCCGGAGCACAAGCCCATCAGCGCCCAGTACACCGGCGCGCCTACGCCCCGCGCCACCAGCGTCTCCCGCTGGAGTTACCTCATGGGCTTCTATCCCTGTAAGGACGGCTTCATCGGCGTCCAGGGGAGCGGCCGCGGCGAAACCTGGTGGCCCCGCGTCTACCGCATGATGGGCATGCCTGAGCTGGAGCGCGACCCGCGCTTCTCGACTCCCGAGGCCCGCGACGCCAACCGCGACGACCTTGAGGCTCTCTGGTACACCTGGCTCGCCGACCACACCCGCCAGGAAATCTTCGCCGCCGCCACCGCCGCGCGTTATCCCCTGGCGCCCGTCTACACCCCAGCCGATTTCGCCACCGACCCGCACTTCACCGCCCGCCGCTTCTTCGAGCCTGTGCGCCGGCGCGCCCTCGGCACGATCCTCCAGCCCGGCGCGCCCGCCAAGCTTCTCGGCTCCCCCTGGCTTGAAGGTCAGCCTGCCCCCGCCCTCGGCGAACACAATCACCAGATATACGCAGGCAGGCTCGGCTATTCCGCCAAGCAGCTAGCGGAAATGCGCTCCGCAGGGGTGATCTAGCCATGCTTCACCGCCCCCTGGAGAACATCCGCGTCCTCGAACTCGCCGAAGGCGTCGCCGGCCCCTGGGCCGCCTCGCTCCTCGGCGATCTTGGCGCCGAAGTCATCAAGCTCGAGGCCATCCAGCGCATGGATCAGACCCGCGGGCAGAAGTGGCCCAAGCCCGGCACCACCTACTACCCCAAGGGCGATCCCGGCCCGGAACCCTGGAACGTCAACGTCAGCTACGTCCGCACCAACCGCAACAAGCTCAGCCTCACCCTTGATCTCTCCCGGGAAAAAGGCCTGCGCCTCTTCAAAGACCTCGTCCGCCTCAGCGATGTCGTCATGACCAACATGGTCACCGGCGTCCCGGAGAAGATGGGCATTGATTACTTCAGCCTCAGGAAGATTCGCCCGGACATCATCATGCTCACCTCTTGCGGCTTCGGCCATTCCGGCCCCTACGCCCGCTACGTCGCCATGGCCGGCTCCATGGACCCCATCTCCGGCCACGCCTGGCTCCGAGGCTACGAGGGCGAAGACCCCCTCACCACCTCCTATAGCGCCCACACCGATTCCGCCAACGCCTCCACCAGCGCCTTCGCCATCGTCGCCGCGCTCCACCATCGCGCCATGACCGGCCGGGGACAGCACGTGGACGTCTCCGGCGTCGAAACGATGATGCCTCACCTGGGCGAAGCCATCCTCGATTACACCATGAACGGGCGCGTCCAGACCTCCATCGGCAACCGCCATCCCCAGATGGCGCCGCACAACCTCTACCGCGCCGCAGGCAACGATCGTTGGGTCGCCATCGCCTGCCGCAGCGAGCGCGACTGGCAGAACCTTTGCCGCGCCATGGGTAATCCTCCCTGGATACACACACCCGATTTCAAAACGTCCCTCTCCCGCTGGCGCAACCGTGAAGCCCTCGATGCCCACATCGAAGCCTGGACCCGCATCCTCCCCGGCCACGATATCGCCTCGCGCCTGCAAACCCTCGGCGTCCCCTGCTCTCCCCTGGTGGACAACAAAGACTCCCTCACCGAGCCGCACAACCACGCCGTCGGCTTCTTTGAAACGATCCGCCACCGCCTCCTCGGCGATTTCGATCTCTCCGGCCTCGGCTGGAAGATGCCTGCCACCACCCCCGGCATCCGCCGCCCTCCCCCTGCCCTGGGTGAGGACAATGAACGCATCTACACAGGCCTCTTAGGTCTGAGCGACTCCGCCTACGCCGCTCTCCTCCAAGAGGCCCTCACCGGCTCCGAACCCCTCGACAACCCCGTCTGAATCCTCACAATCCTCACGCTTTGGCATCACGCCAGGGACAGCCGCAAGGACTTGTCTCATCTCGCGTAGGGGCGAGACAAGCTCTTCCTTTTCTGATACTGGCGCGACTACCCCATGTTCACCCCGGTTGCCCTCGCAACCCAATTCCCGTGGGGCGGTCCGATTCCATCGGACGAACGCGGTCCTTTCCGAAGGACTCTCATTCTTATGAGTCCGGACTGCTCGGACCACATGTTGCATCGGGGCCGCACCGGAGCGCCCCTTTCTCCCCGTGTTGCCCCGCAACCCCCACGTCCGTAGGGGCTGGCCTTCCCAAAGGGCTCCGATCTCATCGGAGAGGCCAGCCCCTCCCCATCGGGCGCACCCTGCGCCCTTACCCTCGCCCAGAAACCTGCTTACGCTGGTTTCGGCCGGGAGGGGGCCGGGGCGAGGTCTCCGAAATCCCTTTCCGATATACTTATCCGCACATCCTCTGACCCTGGAAGTGTCCCAATGGCCGAGAAGATCACGCCCCGCGCGACCGATTATCCCCAGTGGTACCAGGACGTCGTCCAGCGCGCGGGCCTCGCGGAAAACTCCGACGTTCGCGGCTGCATGGTTATCAAGCCCCACGGCTACGCCGTCTGGGAGCGCATGCGCAACGCCCTCGATCGTATGTTCAAAGAGACCGGGCACGAGAACGCCTACTTCCCCATATTCATCCCCAAGTCCTTCCTCGCCAGGGAGGAAGAGATGGCCGAAGGCTTCGCCAAAGAGTGCGCCGTCGTCACCCACTATCGCCTCAAGGCCGTCCCGGGCCAGGGCCTCCAGGTGGACCCCAGCGCCAAGCTCGAAGAGGAGCTCATCGTCCGTCCCACCTCGGAGACCATCATCTGGAACACCTATAAGAACTGGATCCAGAGCCACCGCGATCTGCCCCTGCTCATCAACCAGTGGGCCAACGTCGTCCGGTGGGAGATGCGCACGCGCCTCTTCCTCCGCACCGCCGAATTCCTCTGGCAGGAGGGCCACACGGCCCACGCCTCCCAGGAAGAGGCCGAGCAGGAGACCAGGACGATGCTGGAGGTCTACCGCCGCTTCGCCGAAGAGTGGATGGCCGTTCCCGTCATCACCGGGCGCAAGAGCGAAGGGCAGAAGTTCCCCGGGGCCGTCTACACCCTCTGCATCGAGGCCATGATGCAGGACCGCCGCGCGCTCCAGGCCGGCACCAGCCACTTCCTGGGGCAGAACTTCGCCAAGGCCTTCGAGGTCACCTACCAGGATCAGCAGGGCAAGCGCGTTCACCCCTGGGCCACAAGCTGGGGCGTCTCCACCCGGCTCGTCGGCGCCCTCGTCATGACCCACAGCGACGATCAGGGCCTCGTCCTGCCGCCGCGCCTCGCGCCTATCCACGTCGTCATCGTCCCCATCTATAAGACCCCGGAAGAGCGCTCCGTCGTCGTCTCCGCGGCGCACCAGCTCGCCGACGCCGTCCGCGCGCTCCCCCGGAGCGATTGGACGAACTACGATGCCCTCGCCGTGAAGGTGGACGACCGCGAGCAGTACGCCCCCGGCTACAAATTCAACGAATGGGAGACGCGCGGCGTCCCCATCCGCGTCGAGCTTGGCCCGCGCGACCTCGCGCAGAAGGCCTGCGTCCTCGCCCGCCGCGATATCCCGGGCAAAGAGGCCAAGATCATGGGCGTGCCGCTGGATGCCGCGCCCGCGCGCATCATGGACCTCCTGCAGGCGATCCAGCGCGATCTCCTCGAGCGCTCGCGCAAGTTCCGCGCGGCCAACAGCTATGAAGTGAACACCTACGACGACTTCAAGAAGAAGCTCGAAGAGCCCGGCGGCTTCCTCTGGGCCCACTGGGACGGCACCCGCGAGACCGAAGACCGCATCGCCGAAGAGACCAAAGCCACCATCCGCTGCATCCCCTTCGACCAGAAGCCCGAAGCCGGCGCGTGCATCGTCACCGGTAAGCCCTCCGCCGGCCGGGTCCTCTTCGCAAAGGCCTATTAGCGCTCCGTCGCCCCGGGAAGGGACGGCTCATCCTCACAACTCCATCAGAATCCTCAGCCGGTAATCCACTGCCTCCATCGTCTCCCGGGTCACGCTTCCCAGCCTTCGCCCCAGTCGCTCCTTCGCGATGGACCGCACATCCTCGCACTTGATATAGCTTCGCTCCCGCAACCCTCCCTCCGGCGCCTCAACGATCGCATGCCACGGGATGCGCTTGTCCACGCTCGTGATTGGCAGTGTGACGACGAGTCCCGCCCCGCCCAGATTGAAGCCATCCGCGGAGACGATGAGCACGGGCCGTGCGCCGCCCTGTTCATGACCCAGTCCGATCCCCAAATCCGCGAGCCACACGTCCCCGCGAAGCGGCCCGCTATCGCTTGTCATCCCCTAAGCCTTCCATCGGATAGATGTCACCCTTCAGGCCGTCCATCAGCGTCACATCCCATACCCGGCGCTCCCGCAGCTCCTCCTCCCACGCCTTCGGGTCCTCCCGCAGTCGCGCAAAATCGGCATTTGCCTGTTCAAGGAAGCGCTTCCGCTCCAGGTGGTCTATCGCCTTCGCCAGCACCTCTTGCAAGGACTCCCCCGATTTTTTTGAAAGTTGCCGTAGCTTCGCGTACGACTCCTTATTCAGCCTCACCGTCGTGCTCTCCATGCTCAGCTCCTTTTACAGATGTAGTCTACACAATTGTAGACTGCCTGGCAATATCAAACCCCTGGGGATGGACGCTTGCTTAGGCTGTACCAACAGCCTCTAACCCTACCCTCGCTGTGCTCGTCTCCGAGCTACGGGAGGGACCAAGGAAGCGGTCTCTGTTCCTCCCGCTTCCGCCGTACAATGGCCCTAAGGCCATCCCAATGCCCTCCCACAGCCAGATCCCCATCACCGCCAACGCCGCCAAGGTCCTGGAGCGCCGCTACCTCCTGCGCGACGACCATGGCCGCGTTGTGGAGACGCCTGCGGAGATGTTCCGGCGCGTCGCGCGCGCCATCGCCTCCGCAGAGTCGCGCTACGGCGGCGCTGCCTCCGCCTGGGAAGAGCGCTTCTACGCCGCCATGGCCTCCCTGGAGTTCCTGCCCAATTCGCCCACGCTCATGAACGCTGGAACGCCCATCGGCCAGCTCTCCGCCTGCTTCGTCATCCCGGTGCTGGACTCCATGGTCAGCATCTTCGAGGCCGTGAAGAACATGGCCGTCATCCACCAGTCGGGCGGCGGCACCGGCTTCGATTTCTCCCGCCTGCGCCCCAACGGCGATATCGTCGGCGCCACCCACGGCACCGCCTCCGGCCCCGTCTCCTTCATGCGCGTCTTTGACACCGCCACGGACGTCATCAAGCAAGGCGGGCGCAGGCGCGGCGCCAACATGGGCATCCTGCGCATAGACCACCCCGATATCGAAGCCTTCATCAGCGCGAAGACAGGCATCGCCGCGCTCTCCAACTTCAACATCTCCGTCGCCGTGACGGACGCCTTCATGGACGCCCTCGCCAGGGGCGGCGACTACGCTCTCGTTAGCCCGCGCACCGGGAAGGAAGTGAAGCGCCTCTCCGCCAGGCTCGTCTTCGACCGCATCGCCGAGAGCGCCTGGGCTGGCGGCGATCCCGGCCTCGTCTTCATTGACGAGGTCAATCGCGCGAACCCGAACCCGGCGCTGGGCGATATGACTTCCACGAATCCCTGCGGCGAGCTTCCCCTGCTGCCCTACGAAAGCTGCAACCTCGGCTCCATCAACGTCGCGAAATTCGCCCGGGACGGTGCCCTCGATTGGCCACGCCTCGGGGAGACCGTCCACCTCGCCGTGCGTTTCCTCGATGATGTGATAGACGCCAACCGCTATCCCCTGCCGCAGACCGCCGATATCACCCGCGCCAATCGCAAGATCGGCCTCGGCGTCATGGGCTTCGCCGATGCTCTCGCCGCCCTCGGCCTCCCGTACGATTCCGAGGAGGGCATCGCCTTCGGCGAGCGGCTCATGGGCTTCATCCAAGAGCACGCCTGGGAGACATCCACGGCGCTGGCCCGGGAGCGCGGCGCATTCCCCAACTTCGAGCGCAGCCTGCGGGACCGCCCCGGCGCGGCTAAGGTCCGCAACGCCACCGTCACCAGCATCGCGCCCACGGGCACCATCAGCATCATCGCCGGCTGTTCCAGCGGCATCGAGCCGCTCTTCGCCATCACCTACATACGCAGCGTCATGGACGGCACACAGCTCCTGGAGACGAACGCGGAGTTCGAGCGCCTGGCGAAGCGGCGCGGCTTCCATTCCCCGGCGCTCATGGAGAAGATCGCGAAGAGCGGCGTCGTCCGGGGCCTTGCCGAAGTCCCGCAGGACGTCCGGCGCATCTTCGCCACCGACTTCGATATCGCGCCCGAATGGCACGCGCGCATGCAGGCCGCCTTCCAGCGCCATTGCGATAACGCCGTCTCCAAGACCATCAATCTCCCCCAGAACGCGACGGTGGACGATGTGGCGAAGGCCTTCCGGCTGGCCCACACCCTTAAGTGCAAGGGCATCACCGTCTTCCGTTACGGCAGCAAGGGAGAGCAGGTCCTCTACCGCGGCAGCGACGGCGGCATCCACGCCTCCCCCGAATACGCCGGCGGCTGTCCCGATCCCGCCGTCTGCAATTTCTAGACCCTCCTTGCTCCCTCGTTCCCGGCTCCTACATTTCTCCGCTCCTCACAACTTGACACTTACGCAGATGGCATGGTATATCTTTACGTGTAAGCCTTCGCCAGGACAGCGAGCCGGGAAGGTGTGACCGCCAAGGCGCGCGGCCGTGCGCCC
>VGPF01000039.1 GCA_016875535.1 Chloroflexota bacterium | reverse complement strand
CGGCCCCGCTGATGGACTCGATGTGCGGGGCATCGTCCTTGTAGGCGCGCTCCATATAGGCGGTCCAGAGGTCTCGGGGCTCGACGATGTGGGAATCGGCGGAGATGACGGCGTACTTCATGGCGGCCCCTTTCCCGAAGCGGCGGCGCGTGCCAACGGGGGCATTATAGTCCCCCGGCAAGCCGCCGCCGACCAGGCGGTTATGGGAGGGGCACGCCAGGGAGAAACGGCCGTTTTGCAGAGCCTGCCTATGCTAGAATACATCCAGTTTTCCTTCGAGAGATGCCATGCCTATCTATGAGTATCGGTGCGCCGCCTGCAAACGGAAGACGGATGTCTTTGTCCGGACGATGACGGAGCCGGAGAGCCTGCAGTGCCGGCATTGCGGGGGCAAGGAGCTGACGCGCGCCGTCTCCAAGTTCGCGGTGGGGAAGACGACGCAGCAGGTGTGGGAGGGGTCGGAAGAACCGGCGCTGCACAATAGCGACGAGTACTACAAGGACCCGCGCAACATCGGGCGGTGGACGGAGAAGCGGATGGCGGAGCTTGGCGTGGATATGCCGGAAGAGGCGCGGGAGATGATTGATGCGGCGCGGGACGGGGAGATGCCAGCGCCGCTGGACGATCTGTAAGGGATTCGACCTAACCCCTTGCCCCTTCCCTGCGAAGGAAGGGGCACTTTGCTGATCAAGGCAGTGGCGTTCTGTGTTTCGCCAGGCTTATGAAGGAGTTCAGCATGCCTTCACACAATTCCACGTCCAACTTAGACGGCATCGCCGAGAGGATACGGGCGGCGCTCTCCACGAAGCACCAGGCGCGGGAGGCGGTCTACCCGCTGACGCGGAAGGTGGTGCAGGAGGCGGCGAACGCGATACGGGCGGTGCATCGCGAGGCCTTTGACGAGGCGGCGGCGCAGCTCACGGCGGCGAAGGGCTTCCTGACGGAGATCGAGCGGAATACGAGCGGCCACGCAGACCTGCGGAATACGGGCTATGTGGAGATGGCGGAGAAGGAGTATGCCGAGGCGAGCTGTGTCTTTGCCCTGGGCAAGGGCGAGCCGGTGCCGGACCCGGACGCCATAGGCGTGCAGTACCCGGCCTACCTGAACGGCCTTGGCGAAGCGGCGGGGGAGCTGCGCAGGATGGTGCTGGACGCCCTGCGGAAGGACGATGTGCACCGGTGCGAGGCGATCCTGGGCGAGATGGACGATATCTACACGATGCTGGCGACGATGGACTTTCCGGACGCGCTGACGGGGAACCTGAAGCGGACGACGGATATGGTGCGCGGGGTGACGGAGCGCACGCGGGGCGACCTGACGATGGCGCTGCGGCAGGCGCGGCTTGAGGCGAAGCTGGGAGATGTGGAGAAGAAATTGGATGGGAAGCGATAAGCGGCGCGTTCTAGAAAGGGTCACGCTCCAAGGCAGTCACGTCCGGCTCGAACCCCTCACACTCCAGCACGTCCCCGGCCTTGTTGCTGCCGCGACCATGTCTCGAGGGTCGTACGGTTTCACCGAAGTCCCATCCACCCAGGCGGCCATGCGGCGCTATGTGGAGACGGCGCTGGCGCGCCAAGAGGCGGGAACAGCGCTGCCTTTTGTCACTATCAACTGCGCGACAGGGCGGATAGTCGGCTCGACGCGCTTCGGCAGCATCGAGTTCTGGGATTGGCCGCCGGGGAGCGCACATCAACGCGGGGAGGACCTGCCGGATGTGGTGGAGATCGGGTGGACGTGGCTTTCGCCCGAGGCGCAGCGGACGGGGATAAACACCGAGGCGAAGCTGTTGATGCTGACGCATGCCTTCGAAGTGTGGCGGGTACATCGCGTGTGGGTACGCACAGATTCGCGGAACCAGCGGTCGCGGACCGCCATCGAGCGGCTGGGCGCGAGGCTGGACGGAATAATCAGGGCGGAGCGAATGGCTTACGATGGTGAGATCAGAGACACGGCGACGTACTCGATCACGGATGCGGAGTGGCCTGCGGTGAAGGCGAGGATAGCGGGGCTGCTGCGACCAAGCTAGCCGATGGTGAGCAGGGACTGGCGCATGGTGACCTTCTGGCCGGGCTTCACCTTGACGGCCTTCACCACGCCGGCCTTTGGGGCCTTGATCTCGTTCTGCATCTTCATCGCTTCCACGACGAGGAGGACATCGCCCTTGGCCACCTCCTTGCCCTTTTCCACTTCGATGCGGACGATGACGCCGGTGAGAGGGGAGTCTACGGAGACTTCGCCCGATTCGCCTTCGTGCGCGCCGAAGCCGGTCTTGGCGTTCGCCCAGGAGGACTTGACCTTCACCGCGTAGAGGTCTGTGCCGCGCTGGACGTTGTAGGTATCGTCCTGCTTGCTGATGAGGAACTCGAGGGATGTGTTGTCCAGGATGAGGGAGACGAGGTTGGTCCCCTGGAAGCGCTTGAGGTCGGCACTCCAGGACTTATCGCCGGACTTCACGATGACGCGGTCGCCCGATTTTTCGAGGACGACATCGAACCACTGGCCGTCAACCTGGGTGCGGTAGTGCTCTAGCGCCATGGCCTGTCCCAGATCTGCCCGAGGGCGGCCGATTTCCAGAGGCTGGCGCCGCCGGTCTTTGCGCCGTTCTTGCCTTGGCCCTTGGTCGCCTCGCCTTTACTCTGGTGTTCCAGGAGCGTGGCGGCGATGGCGGCGTAGAGGGCGTCCTTCTTCTGTTCCTGCTGGAAGAGGTCGGCGTTCTCGTCTAGGAACATGGTGTGGATATCGCCGGAGAGGAACTTCTTGTGGCGGATGATAGCCTGGAGGAAGGGGATATTGTTCTGGATGCCGAGGATCTTGTAATCGCCCAGGGCGCGACGCATGCGGCGGACGGCCTGCTCGCGGTTGTGGCCCCACGTGATGAGCTTGGCGATGAGGGGGTCATAGAAGACAGGGATCTCGAAGCCGCGGGAGACGCCGCTATCCACGCGGACGCCTGGGCCGCCCGGCTCCGAAAGGAGGGCGATGAGGCCCGGCGAAGGCATGAAGTTGTTGTAGGGGTCTTCCGCCGAGATGCGGCATTCCATGGCCCAGCCGTTCCACTTGATGTCCGATTGCTTGTGGCGGAGCTTCTGGTTATCCGCCACCAGGATCTGCTCTTCCACAAGATCGAGGCCGGTAACCATCTCCGTGACGGTGTGCTCCACCTGGAGGCGGGTATTCATCTCCAGGAAGTAGACATCGCCGCCGGTGGTGAGGAGGAATTCGCAGGTGCCGACGCCGCTGTAGTTGACGGCCTCCACGGCGGCAAGGCCCGCCTTGACGAGCTTGGCGCGGATCTCCGGCGTGACGGCGACGGATGGGGACTCTTCGATGATCTTCTGGTGGCGGCGCTGGACGGAGCATTCGCGCTCGCCCAGGTGGATGGCGTTGCCGTGGTTATCGCGCAGGACCTGGAGCTCGATGTGGCGGACGGGCCGCAGGTACTTCTCCAGGTAGACGGTGGAGGTGCCGAAGGACGAGGCGGCCTCGCCCTGGGCCATCTTCATGACGTGCTCGAGCTCTTCTTCCTTATGGACGATGTGCATGCCCTTGCCGCCGCCGCCGCCGGAGGGCTTCATCAGCACGGGATAACCGATCTGCTTGGCCATCCTTTTCATTTCGTCCAGAGAGGCCGCCGCTACCGTTACGCCGGGGACGATGGGGACGCCCGCCTTTTCCATGAGGCGGCGGGCGGAGAGCTTATCGCCCATGGAGCGGATCATCTTGGAGTTGGGGCCGATGAAGGTGACGCCGGCTTTTTCGCAGGTCTCCGCAAAGTCGGCGTTCTCAGCCAGGAAGCCATAGCCGGGGTGGATAGCCTCGGCGCCGGACTTCTTGACGGCTTCGATGATGGCATCGAAGCGGAGGTAGCTCTGCTTGGCGGGAGGGGGGCCGAGGAGGTAGGCCTCGTCGGCGTAGCGGACGTGGGGGGAAAGGCGATCAGCCTCGGAATATATGGCGACGGTGCCGATGCGCATGTCTTCGCAGGTGCGCATGACCCGCAGGGCGATCTCGCCCCTGTTGGCGATCAGTATCTTTTTGAACACGCGGCTAGCCTTTAGTTACCGGGTTGGTGTGAATGCGGGCGCATCGGACTCTTCGCGCCGCAGGATATCCAAGAAGTCGGTGGACTTCAGGTCTTTTTCCAAAAGGTGTCTCATATATTGGCGTAAGGTGTGCTCGACTTCAAGGGCCAGGTCGGTTTCCAGGCGTACTTTCGATGCAGTCTCGAAACTGCCCCGGGCTAGGAGGCGCAGGACCTTGAGGGCGTTGAGGAAGAGGGGGCGGGCGAGGGGGTCGCTGCGGCGGCAGGCGGGACAGAGGACGCCGCCCAGGGCGGGGCTGAAGGAGTTGGTGGTGGGGCTGAGGGTGACGTTGCAGGCGAGGCAACTGTACAGCTCGGGCTGGAAGCCGGTGAGGATGAGGAGCTGCATCTCGAAGTAGCGGAGGACGATGGGCGGGCTATGGTCCTCCGAGAGGCGGGCGAGGGTATCGCGGAGGAGCCCATAGAGGCCGAGGTTCTCCAGTCCTTCGCCGCCGAACTGGTCAACGAGCTCGGTGGCGTAGATGCCGCAGGTGGTGCGCCAGAGATCGCCGCGAAGGCGGGCGTGGGAGGCGACGGTCTCTGCCTGGGAGATGACGTCGAGGGCGCCGCGGCCCTTGGCGATGAGGACTTCCGCGCAGACCAGGGGCTCAAGGTGGCCGCCCAGGTGGCTTTTGACGCGGCGCACGCCCTTGGCGACGGCGCGGACCTTGCCGTGGTGGGGGGTGTAGAGGGTCAAGAGCCTATCGGCCTCGCCGAGGGGGAGGTTCTTGAGGACGATGCCCTGCGTCTTTTGGAAGCGAGGTCGGTCCATGGGAGGGTCAAGGTTCAAGGAACAGGGAGCAAAGGTTGAGAGAAATAGTCGGAGATTGCCGATGTAGCCCTTGGGTAGGTCTTCACTCCGAGCATGGCCGCACCTCTCTCCATGGTCACCGTATGACGATACCGCGCCGCCGAGTTTTACGCAGCCGCGGGCGTTCTCCACCCCGAATTTCCGAGAGGCTGCGGAAGGCATGCTCTTCCTTGATCGCGGTCCTCAATTCCAGCGTGTCTTCCAAGTCTTCCAGTCGCTTCAGCATCCGATGGATTCCACGGACGCGCTGGCTCGCACCTGTTCGCCGACTGCTCTCAAACTCGGCTCGGGCGGCACGGGCCAACTTAGCCAATTTAGCTGGAGAAGAGGCAAAGAGCCTGTTCCACCGCCGCTCCGAGGCGAGTTCTTGTAAAAGCCAAGCGGCAATCACATCCTGGTCAGATGGGGAGAGCCTTTTTGCTTCTCTGAAAGCCTTGGTAAGGAGCTTGGTCATGATGGATGTCTCATCCGGATATGAGCAACTTGTGTTCTCCCGAGCCTTACATCTCCAGGCGGCCTTCGAGGGCGCGGGAGAGAGTGACTTCGTCGGCGTATTCGAGGTCGGCGCCGGAGGGAAGGCCGCGGGCGATGCGGGTGACACGGATGCCGAGGGGCTTGATCTGACGGTGGACGTAGGCGGCGGTGGCTTCGCCCTCCAAGTTGGGGTTGGTGGCGAGGATGACCTCGTTGAAGCCGCCTGTGGCGAGCCTATCCACCAGCTGCTGGAGCTTGAGATCGCTTGGGCCGATGCCATTGATGGGGGAGATGGCGCCGTGGAGGACTTGGTAGAGGCCCTTGTAGGTGCGGGCGCGCTCCAGGGCCAGGATGTCCAGCGGCTGCTCGATGACGCAGAGCTTGGTGCGATCGCGGGCGGCGTCCGAGCAGATGGCGCAGGGATCAACGTCCGTGATGTTCTGGCACTGGGAGCAGAAGACGACGGTCTCTTTGACCTTGGCGATGGCCTCCGAAAGGGCGAGGGCCTCTTCCTTAGAGGTGCGGATGAGGTGATAAGCCAGGCGCTGGGCAGTCTTGGGCCCGATGCCCGGGAGCTTGTGCAGCTCTTCGATGAGTCGGGCGATGGGCGCGGCGGCCGGCAGGTAGTCCACGGCGGCCTTACATCAGCCCCGGGATGTTCATGCCTCCGGTGGCCTTCTGGAGGTGGGCGGCGGCAAGCTGGCGGGACTTTTCCAGGCCTTCGCTGACGGCGGCAAGGACGAGGTCCTCCAAGGCTTCCACGTCATCCGGGCTGACGGCGTCCTTGGCGATCTTGATGGACTTGACGCGCTGGTCCCCGGTGACGACGACGGTGACCATGCCGCCCCCGGCGCTCGCCTCGGCGGTGAGGGTGCCCAGCTCCTCCTGTGCTTTCTGGATGCGGGCCTGGAGCTGCTGGGCCTGGCGAATGAGGTTCTTGTTCATCACGGCTGGGGGCCTCCTCCGACGATTTTCGCGCCCATCTCTTCGACGGCCGCCTTGAGCAGATGGCCTCCGGCGGCCGGGCGTTCATCGCGGGTGGAGATGACGCACTTCACTTGGTGGCGCTTGCCCAGGACCTTGGCGAAGGCCTCTTCCAGGGCGACGCGGGTGCCGGGGTTCTCGATTTCCTCTTTCATTTTATCTATGAAGAACTGGTTGGGAAAGCCGATGACGACAGAATCGCCCTCCAGGCCCGTGGGCCTGCCGCTGCGCAGCAGGGCGTCCAGCTTCATCTTCTGGCCCTTGCCTTTGCAGGCGTCCGCCACAAAGCGCCAGCTCTCTCTGAGCCGGATGAAGAGATCGGGGTTGGTGGAGATGGTCGCCGAGGAGGAGGCTACGGCCGCAGGGACCGGCGGGCGGTTCTCCGGCCGCGCCGGAGGCGGCGAGGAGGGCCGCGCAGGCGGCGCTTGTTGTATCGGAGGGCGCGCGGGAGCGCGTTCGCCGTAAGAGCGATAGCCTTCAGGCGACGAGGAGAGTGGGCGCGCAGGCGGCGGCGCAGGCCGCGCAGGGGCCGGAGCGGCCTGGGGCCGCGCGGCGACGGGCTGGGGCTCGGCGGCGAGGGCGGTGGCCGATTCGATGAGAGCGACTTCCAGCGGAAGGGGTGAGCTGCCCGTCTGCCGCAGGTCTTGCTGGGCGAAGGTCTTTATGGCGCGGACGACACGCTCCACGGGGACGGCGCTGGTGGCGTTCATGACCTCCTGCTGTTGCTCCGCGGAGAGGTCCACGGTCTCTCTTGCGCCTGATTTGAGAAGGAGGATGCCGCGGAGCTGGAGGAGGACTTCCCGGTGGAAGGAGGCGACCTCCAGGCCTTCGTTCATCGCCTCCGTGATGGCGGCCAGTCCGCCCGAGGTATCGCCGGTAAGGGCGGCGATGGCGAGCCTGCGGGCCTGGACTTCGCCGCCGATGCCGAGAAGCTCGCGGATGTCCTGGATATCGAGTCGCTTGGCCTGGCCGATGGCAAGCTGTTCCAGGAGGCCGATGGCATCGCGAAGGCTACCGCCAGTGGCGCGGGCGATGGCGGCGAGGGCCTCCGGCGAGACATCGAGCCCTTCCGCCTTGGCGATCTGGGTGAGGCGCTGGGCGACGTCGGACATGGGGACGCGGCGGAGGTCGAAGCGCTGGCAACGGGAGACGATAGTGGCCAGGAGCTTCTGCGGGTCGGTGGTGGCGAGGATGAAGAGGGTGTGGGGCGGAGGCTCTTCCAGGGTTTTGAGAAGGGCGCTGGCGGCATCGCGGGAGAGCTGGTGGACTTCGTCTATCAGATAGACCTTGTAGCGGGCCTGGTTGGGGGAGAAGTTGACCTTATCGCGCAGGCTCTGGACATCGTCTATTGAGCGGTTGCTGGCGGCATCTATCTCGATGAGATCGAGGGCGCGGCCTTCGGAGATAGAGAGGCAGATCTCGCACTCATTGCAGGGCTCGCCTTTGCCGTTCTTCTGGCAGTTGACGGCCTTGGCGAAGATGCGGCCCAGACTGGTCTTGCCTGTGCCACGGGGGCCGCAGAAGAGGTAGGCATGGGCGACGCGGCCGGAGGCAAGGGCGTTGAGGAGGGTGGTAGTGACGTGCTCTTGGCCTACCACATCGGCGAAGCGCTGGGGACGCCACTTGCGATAGAGGACTTGTGCTGCCATAGCTGTGTATCCGTCTGCAATCCAGGTTTGCTACGCCTTGCGGGTGATGCCGAGGGAGGAGAGGATGGCCTCTTGCCGCTCGCGCATCCGCTGTTCATCGGCCCGCCGCTGGTGGTCATAGCCGAGGAGGTGGAGGAGCCCGTGGACGAAGAGGAAGGCTACTTCACGCTCAACGGAGTGGCCGTAGTCGCGGGCCTGCCGAACAGCGCGGGGGTATGATACCACCACTTGACCTAATGTGCTGGGGTCGTCCGGCGATGAGGCGAAATCGGCGTCAGATTCGGCGAGGGCGAAGGAGAGGACGTCCGTCACCTTGTCCTTGCGGCGGTACTGTTTGTTGAGGCGGCGGATGCGAAAGTCCGTGGTAAGCAGGAGGCCGATTTCCTGGGGAGCCTGGAGCCGCTCCAGGTCAAGCGTCCGCTGGGCGATGCGGCGGAGCCAGGGGCGAGTGATACGGCGGGCAACGGCGACCGTTATCTCTATATCTATAGTGTGGCGCGGCAAGGGCATGTTGAGAACTGCACCGGCGGGGCAAACGTAGATTGCATTATAGACGGCGAAGGGGGCCTTTTACCCCGTACCACTTGGTATCATAGGCGGCGCTATGGCAAGACCTGCTGACGGCCTCATGCCCAAAGCCGTCGGCTTTCTGAAGGCGAAAGGGCACCTGCTCCTCCTCCTCGGCCTGATGGCGCTGGCCTTTTACCTGCGTCTCTACGGGATCAATTGGGCCAACGGCGGCCACTTCCATCCGGACGAGCGGGCGATCGTGGAGTACAGCCGCAGGATCGCCTTTCCCACAGACGAGCCTTCGCTCCTCTTTGATCAGCGAAGCCCGCTGAACCCCGGGTGGTTCGAGGCCGATCCGGGCTGGTTCAACTACGGCTCGCTGCCGCTCTATCTGATCCGCTTCGTCAGCTATATCGCGCCGCCCGACTGGTTCGGGGAGGCGACCTATGACCAGGTCTTCCTGGCCGGGCGGGCGCTTTCGGCCGTCTTTGACGTGCTGGGCATCTTGGTGCTGTACCTCATCGGGGCGCGGCTCTTTGGGAAGTGGGCCGGGGTGCTGGCTGCATCGCTGATCACCTTCTCCGTGCTGCACATCGGCTACAGCCACTTCCTGGCGACGGACATCATGCTCGCCGCGCTCCTGGTGGTGAGCTTTTACTTTGTGGTGAAGGCGGCGGAGCGGGGGCAGCTGAGGCACTTCGCCCTCGGTGGCATCTTCTTCGGCCTTGCGATGGCGACAAAGTTCAGCGCGGCGCCCTTCGCCCTCGGCTTTGTGGCGGCGGCGTGGCTTTGGGCCTCCAGCCAATGGCGGGACAAGGCGCAGCAAGGGCGGACGCTCACCCGGGCTATCGTCCTTGTCATCGTGGCCTTGGCTGTTGCGGGGGCGGCAATGGTCATCACCCAGCCGTACGGCGTCATTGACTACAAGTCGTTCGCGGCGGACGTGAGCGAGCAGGGCGAGATGGTGCGCCGCATCCGCGATTACCCGTACACGCGCCAGTACGTGGATACGCCCGCCTATAGCTACCAGATCAAGCAGCTGGTGGTCTGGGGCATGGGCATCCCCGCGGGACTGCTGATGCTGGCGGGACTGCTCTTCAGCCTGGCGGCGGCGCTCTTCAAGCGCAGGCCGGCGCACATCCTGCTGGTGGTGTGGACGCTGCCCTACTTCATCATCAACGGTTCTTTTGATGTGAAGTTCATGCGCTACATGCTGCCGATGACGCCGTTCCTGGCGCTGATGGCGGCGGCCTTCACGGCGTGGCTGGTGCGGCAGGCGCGCACATGGACATGGAGCAGAATGGCGCCGCGGGTGGTTTACGCCGTCCTGGCGCTGACGATGGCCTTCACGGTCTTTTACGCCTTCGCCTATTCGCGCATCTATGTGAAGCCGCATCCGGCGGAGGCGACCTCCCAGTGGATATTGGCGAACGTGCCCAAGGGTTCCATCCTGGCGAAGGAGCACTGGGAGGAGGGGCTGCGCTTCTTGGGCGACTACCGCCACACGGAGATGGAGCTGTACAACGACCCGGAGAACAGCTTCAAGCGCAACCAGATGATTGACCGCCTGACCCAGGCCGATTACCTCATCTTCTATAGCAACCGCCTCTACGGCACGATCCCGCGGCTTGAGGAGCGTTATCCGCTCACCACGGCCTACTACAAGCTGCTCTTTGGCGGCGAGCTAGGCTACGAGCTTGTTCATTGGGAGGCCTCTTACCCCAACCTCTTTGGCGTGGCCATCAAGAACGACACCTTTTCCCGGCCGGGCCTGCCGGTGCCGGAGCCGTTCGAGGAGTACAAACCTGCCCCGCTGACGATCAACCTGGGCTTTGCGGATGAGAGTTACAGCGTCTATGACCACCCGCTGGTGCTGGTCTTCAAGAAGACGGTGACCGGGTCGGCGGCGGCGCAACGAGGCTTTTTTGACGCGAAGCTGCCGCCCGCTTCGCCGACCGGGCCGGAGCCGCCCGCGGGGCTGCTGCTGACAAAGAGCGAGGCGAAGGCCCAGCAGGAGGGCGGAACGTGGTCAGACCTCTTTGACCGGGACAGCTGGGTGAACACGGTGCCGGCAGTGGTCTGGTACCTCGTCATCCAGCTGATGGCGCTGCTGACGGTGCCCATCGCGATGGTGGTCTTCCGGGGGTTGCCGGACAAGGGCTATTTCATGGCGAAGATGCTGGGCCTGCTGTTGGTCTCCTACTTCGCTTGGGTGATGGCGAGCTGGCACTGGCTGGCCTTCACGCGCCTCTCCATCGGCCTCGGCATCTTCCTCTTGGCAGTCGTCGCGTGGTTCGTGGCGCGGTGGAAGCGGAAGGAGCTGCTGGCATTCTGGCGGGAGAACAAGCGCCTGATCCTGACGGGGGAACTGCTCTTCCTCGTCGCCTTTGCCGCCGCCTTCGCCGTGCGCATCTGGAACCCGGACCTGTGGCACCCCTATCGCGGCGGCGAGAAGCCGATGGACTTCGCCTATTTCAATGCCGTGGTGCGTTCCTCCTTCATGCCGCCCTACGACCCGTGGTATTCCGGCGGCTACCTGAACTATTACTACTTCGGCCAGTTCCTGGCGGCAGTACCGACGAAGTTCACCGGGGTGGTGCCCTCGATCGCCATCAACGTCGCCATCCCGATGTTCTTCGCCCTTACGGCCATCGGCGTCTTCTCCGTGGCGTACAACCTCGCCGAGCTGACGAAGCGTCGGCTGGCGATCCCGATGCCTTCGCCGGTGAAGGCGGGCTTGCTGGCCGTTCTGCTGGTGCTCATCGCAACGAACCTGGACGGCATCGTGCAGGTGGCGCAGGGGCTCGGGCGCGTGGTGAACGACCGGTCCTTCGGCACCTTTGATTTCTGGCGGAGCAGCCGCCTGATGACGCCGGACCCGCCGGGCTTTGAGATCAACGAGTTCCCGTTCTTCACCTTCCTGTTTGCCGATCCGCACGCGCACCTCTTTGTGATGCCGCTGACGCTGGTGGCGCTGGGGCTGGCGATGGCCTATCTGACCCAGGCGCGTCGCATGGGGCGCATCGGGGCTATGGCAATCTTGCCGTACCTCGGCCTGGCGCTGCTGCTTGGGGCAATCCAGGCGACGAACAGCTGGGATGCGCCGACGTATCTCCTCCTCATCGGCCTCACGCTGCTGATCACGGAATACATGGTGCGGAGAGAGGCCTGGGGCGGTATGACCGGCGCGGCGAAGGTGGTGGACCTGGGCGCGACAGCCATCCTGGCCGGGATCAAGGCGATCGGCGTCTATGTGCTTTCAGCGATCATCTGGCGGCCCTTCCATAGCCGCTACGAGACCTTCCTGCCCATCACGGACAGCGTGCAAGGGAGCGAGGCGAAGACTGCATTGTGGCAATACCTGGAGATCCAAGGCGTCTTCATCGTCATCCTTTTCGGCTTCCTGGCCTACCGGCTCTGGCGCGAGCGCGCGACGACGGGGCTTGGCGGCCTTGGCCTCGTGCGCGTCTGGCGGACGGAGAGCCAGGCGGCGGATGGAACGAGGCAGGAGGCGACGCTGCTGGGTGTGAAGCCCTGGGCGGTCTACGCGGCGGTAGTGACGGGTCTCTTCTTCTATCTCTGGGCCACGGACTACACCACGGTGGGCTTCCTGCTGGTCATGTTTTCCCTGCTTATCCCGCTCCTTTTCCGGGCCGTGAAGCTGCCGGGCGATGCGGCAAAGGTGGAAATCTTCATCCTCGCGCTCTTTGCCATGCCGCTCATCCTGGGCGGCGCGGTGGACCTCTTCAACATCAACCTGCCGCTGGGGCGCATGAACACGGTCTTCAAGCTCTACCTGCAGGCGTGGGTCCTGCTGGGCATCCTGACGGCCTATGCCGTGTGGCGCATCGGCTTTGGGGGCATCTTCACGCGGCGCCGGCTCAGGGCGGGAATCCGGGCCTTCCTTATGCTGGCGATCTTGGCGGTGCTGGTCTACCCCGTGATGGGGACACAGGTGCGCGTCCGCGACCGCTTCAACACGTCCATCGCGCCGACGGCTGACGGGATGGCCTATATGGACAGGGCGACCTACCAGGATGGACACCCCACCCCACGGGACATGCGGTTTGACCTGGATAAAGAGGCCATCGAGTGGCTGCAGGACAACGTGAAGGGGTCGCCGGTCATCGTGGAAGGGAACACGGACTTGTACCGGTGGGGGAATCGCGTCTCTATCTACACGGGGCTTCCGGCGGTCATCGGCTGGGACTGGCACCAGAAGCAGCAGCGCTGGGGCTTCCAGCCGTCCGTGGATACGCGGCGGCGCGATGTGAGCCAGTTCTACAACACCGCCAGCATCGCGGAGGCCGAGGCCTTCCTGGACAAGTACGGGGTGAAGTACGTCTACGTGGGCCAGCTGGAGCAGGCCTTCTATCCGCCGCAAGGCATCGCAAAGTTCGAGCAGATGGATGGAAAGCGGCTAGCGCTGCGCTACAGGAACGTGGGCGTGAAGGTCTACGAAGTGCTGCCCAAGGTCTAGACCGGCTACTTGGGCGGGCGGTAGCGCGGGTAGGAGCCGAAGACCTTCAGCAGGCTCGTGACGGCGCGGAGGCTTTCGAGCGTCTCCTGGGCCTTTGGGTCCAGGCGGTGCAAGTCGAAGTCAATCAGGAAGAAGTATTTCCCCAGGCTCTCTTTTGCGGGACGCGATTCGATCTTAGAGAGGTTGATGCCCTTGGTGGCAAAGAGGCCGATGGCCTTGTAGAGCTGGCCCGGCTTGTCCTCTGCGAAGGAGAAGGCGATGGAGGTCTTATCGTCGCCGGTGGGCTGGGCATCGTGCTGGGCCAGGACGACGAAGCGGGTGGCGTTCCCGGCGTGGTCCTGGATGCCGACTTCGAAGATGGCGGCGCCGTAGATCTGCGCCGAGCGCTTGGGCGCGATGGCGGCGGCATCGCCGCCCAGCTGGGCCATCATCTGGGCGACTGCGGCTGTGGTGCTGAGGGTGGCCACAGGGCTGGCGCGGCTGAAGCGAGTCTCCAAGTAGCGCTTGCATTGGGCCAGGGCCTGCGGGTGGGAGTAGACCACGCGCACATCTTCCGCCCTGGCGCCCGGCTTGAGCAGGAGGCAGTGGGTGATGGGGATGACGAGCTCCTTGCTGATGAGGAGCTTGGAATCGTGGATGAGGAGATCGAGGTTGTCCACCACGGAGCCTTCGATGCTGTTTTCGATAGCGACGACGGCCTCATCGGCCTCGCCGTTTTCGACGGCGCGGGTGGCGCTACGGACGGAAGGAAAGGCGACGCGCTCCGCGGAAGGATCGTGGACGATGACGGCCTCTTCCGTGTTGCTTCCGGCGGGGCCGAGGTAGGCGATCTTCTTGGGCTTGGTTGGCATAGGGTCCCGCCGGGCGGGCAGCGGCAAGTATAGCAGGGAGGGATGTGCCCAAGAGTCGCCGACGGGAGCTATCGGAGTGATGGGGGATGGTCGCGCTGCACGGGGAGAAACCTTCTTTTCCAGGTTTGCGCGAGGGGCGAATGCTCCGTATAATAACGAGACTGAGTCGCCGGGTTTCCCGGATGAGGTAGCAGATGGATAAGGGTACGCCAAAGCTAAAGAGCGGCCTCGCGCAGATGCTCAAGGGCGGGGTCATCATGGATGTGGTGACGCCGGAGCAGGCCAAGATCGCGGAGGCGGCGGGCGCGTGCGCCGTGATGGCGCTGGAGCGCGTCCCCTCCGATATCCGCGCCGCGGGCGGCGTGGCCAGGATGGCGGACCCTACGGTCATTGAGCGCATCATGAAATCGGTCACCATTCCGGTGATGGCCAAGTGCCGCATCGGCCATTTTGTGGAGGCGCAGATCCTGGAGGCGATGGGCGTTGACTATATTGACGAATCGGAAGTGCTGACGCCCGCCGATGAGCTGCACCACGTCTGGAAGCATGACTTCAAGGTGCCCTTTGTCTGCGGCTGCCGCGACCTGGGCGAGGCGCTCCGGCGCATCGCGGAGGGAGCGGCGATGATCCGCACCAAGGGCGAGGCGGGGACGGGGAACATCGTGGAGGCGGTGCGCCACATGCGCTCCGTCCAGTCCGGCATCCGCAAGGCGCAGGCGATGGGCCAGGACGAGCTGATGGCTGAGGCGAAGTCCCTGGGCGCGCCGCTGGACCTGCTGATCGAAGTGCATAAGACGGGGAAGCTCCCCGTTGTGAACTTTGCCGCGGGCGGCGTGGCGACGCCTGCCGATGCGGCGCTGATGATGCATCTTGGGGCCGAAGGGGTCTTCGTCGGCTCCGGCATCTTCAAGTCGAGCGACCCGGAGGCCCGGGCCAAGGCCGTGGTGAAAGCCGTCACCCATTACAAAGACCCCAAAATCCTGGCGGAAGTCTCCAAGGGCCTTGGCGAGGCGATGTCCGGCAAGGACGTGCGCACCATGAAACCGGAGGAGCTGCTGGCGACGAGGGGTTGGTAGGAGGACGGCTGATGACCACCATCGGCGTGCTGGCCCTGCAGGGGGACTTCGCCGAGCATGCGGCAGTCCTCACGCGCTCCGGCGTTGATGTCCGGGGAGTCCGACTGCCGAAAGACCTGGCCGGCATCTCCGGCCTCATCCTCCCGGGCGGCGAAAGCACGACCTTCGCCAATCTGCTGGAGGCATATGGCCTCCGCGATCCGATCCGCTCCCTGGCGCAAGGGGGCATGGCGATATGGGGCACCTGCGCGGGGCTGATCGCCCTGGCGAACCGCGTCCGCGGGCGCGCCGAGGCGATCATCGGCGGGCTGGATGTGGAAGTGGAGCGCAACGCCTACGGCCGCCAGGTTGACAGCTTCGAGACGGACATCCACGTCCCAGCGCTGGGCGAGGGGACTTACCATGCGGTCTTCATCCGAGCGCCGGTCATCATAAAGGTTGGCCCCGGCGTGAAGAGCCTGGCTGCCCTTGGGGACGGCCCGGCGATTGCCGTCCGGCAGGGCAATCTCCTCGGCACAAGTTTTCACCCGGAGCTGACGGAGGACGCCCGGTTCCACCAGTACTTCGTCCAGCTTGCAGAAGAAAGCAGCAGGAGAGCGCGTGCTTCGATCCGCTAGCATCCTTGACCTGCCCTTCATCGCATCGCTGCAAGGCCAGGCGCTCGGAAGTGCGGCCGTGACTCTGGAGAGCCTTACCGGCGGCCACGGCATCGGCAATTCCTTCGGGCTCCTGGTCACCCAGGGACTGATGAAACGGTCGCGCCGCCATGCCGTGGTGGTTACCAGCCAGGGAAGGGCTGTGGGCTTCGGCATCGTACGGCGCCGGATGGGCCTCTCCTGCTGGGAGGTTGAGTGGGCGGAAGTAGCCAAGGGCGCAGAGGCTGTCTGGCCGGAACTGCTGGAGGGCCTGAGCGGCCCCGTCTCCATCCAGGGGGGCCAGCGGCTGCTCCTCCGCCTTGCGGACGGCAGTCCCATTGACCGGGCGGCGCAGCAGGCGGAGTTCCGCCCCTATTGCCGGGAGGAGCACTACGCTCTCACGGTGCGCATCCAGGATGAAGCAGGCGCCACCGAGTTTCCCGGCCTTCGCCCGGCGGCGGCTGACGACGAGCTCGGCCTCTACCAGCTCTATCGGGCCTCCGCGCCGCCGCAGGTCCGCGATGCTGAAGGGGTCACGATTGACCAGTGGAAGGAGAGCCGCCCGGCCCTTGCAGGCTGGCATATGCAGGGTGAATTTATCTGTGAGCGGGAGGGGCGTATCATTGGATGGTCTGCGGCGACCCGTCGCGGCGACACGGCCCTTCTGGGCATCGTGGTCGCAGGAGCGAACGGCGATGTTGCGCGCGCGCTGACGGCGGCGGCGATGCGGGAGGCCCAGGGCGCATCGTCCGCGCTCTGCCTGATGCCCGGGCATCAGCACTCGGCGGCGGCCGCCCTGCAGGCGAACGGGTTCGCGAAGCGCGGCGACTATACGCTCTATGTGAAGCATGTGACGGCGCGGGTGGGCCAACCCGAGATCGCAATGGCGAGAGCCTAACGAGGTGGCAAGAACAGCGTGACGAGCCTTCCAACCCAGCAAGCCGTAGCGGACGACCTGAATCTCCTTCTGGACGCGCTGCCTCCCCATGTGATCAAGGTGCTGAAGCAGGAGCCGGATATCGGCTCCCTTCTTGAGATCGTCATGGACCTTGGGCGCCTGCCCGCCGCCCGCTTCCTGAACCGGGAGCTGGCCCTGGACACCCAGGAAGTGACCCTGGAGGACCTGGCCTACGTGACGGGGCGCATCGGCGAGTTCGGCCAGGACAACCGCGCCGGGATCGAGCGGACGCTGCACCGGATCTCGGCGATACGCAACCGCAAGGGCAAGGTCGTCGGCATCACCTGCCGCGTGGGGCGCGCCATCTTCGGCACCATCAAGGTGATCGAAGACCTGGTCAGCTCCGGCAAGAGCGTCCTCATCCTCGGGCGGCCGGGCGTGGGCAAGACGACGATGCTGCGGGAGGTGGCGCGTGTCCTGGCCGACCAGTACACCAAGCGAGTCGTCATCGTGGACACCTCCAACGAGATCGCGGGCGACGGCGATATCCCGCACCCGGGCATCGGCAAGGCGAGGCGCATGCAGGTGCCGACCCCCTCGCTCCAGCATGAGGTGATGATCGAGGCGGTGGAGAACCACATGCCGGAAGTGGTGGTGATTGACGAGATCGGCCGGGAGGCCGAGGCGCTCGCGGCGCGCACCATCGCCGAGCGGGGCGTCCAGCTCATCGCCACCGCCCACGGCACAAGCCTGGAAAACCTGATGATGAACCCCACGCTGGCCGATCTCATCGGCGGCATCCAATCGGTGACGCTCGGCGATGAGGAGGCGCGGCGGCGCGGGACGCAGAAGAGCATCCTGGAGCGCAAGGCCCCGCCGACCTTCGATTCGCTGGTGGATATCCTGGCCTGGAACCGGGTGGCAGTTCATGAGGACGTGGCGGCAACGGTGGACGCCCTCCTGCGCGGACAGGCGGCGCCGCCGGAGATCCGATGGCTGGACGAAGCCGGCGCAGTCCAGCGCATGGAAGGCGAGGCGCAGGAGCTGCGCGCGCCCTCCATGGCGGTTCGCGACCACGAGGAGGAGGACTGGCGCCGGGAGCGGGAGCCGCGCCGCCAGGAGCACCACTTCAACGGCGGGCCCAAGCTGAAGGTCTACCCCTACGGCGTGAACCGGGGCCGCGCGGAGCAGGTGATCCGCGCCACAGGCCTGCCCGTAGAGGTCACGGGCGATGCCCGCCGGGCGGACGCCATCATGACCACCAAGGCCCAGTACCGCAACCGGCCCCAAGCGGTGCGCATAGCGGAAGAGTCCATGATCCCCGTCGTCGTTCTGCGGAAGAACACGAGCAATCAGATCGAGGACGCGCTGATTTCCCTATTGGACGCCCGCGTGCGCAAGGGAACGGAGCACGATGAGACGGCGGCAGACCCGGTGAATGAGGCGGAGGCCGCCGTGAAGCGGTTGCTGGAGGGCGAAGAGGAGACGGTGGAGCTGAGCCCCCAGAACTCGTATATCCGCAGGATCCAGCACCAGGTGGCGGAGAAGAACCAGCTCCTCTCCCGGAGCACGGGCAAGGAGCCCTTCCGCCGGGTGCGCCTCTTCCGGACGGGCAGACAGTAGGCCCTTGCCGGGCTCTACGCTTCGAACGTATCCTTCCTCTGCCGGTCCGGGCACAACAAGAGACGAGTATCTGCATGGCAACCAAGGGCCTTTTCATAAGTTTTGAAGGCGGCGAGGGCGCAGGGAAGAGCACTCAAGTGGGGCTGCTCTTGGCCCGCCTGCGCGCCCACGGCCATGAGGCCATCTCCGTCCGCGAACCAGGGGGAACGCCCCTAGGCGAGCAGGTGCGGAGCTGGGTGAAGAGCGTGGACGTGGCCCCCGCGACGGAGCTTTTGCTCTTCGCCTCGGCGCGGGCCCAGCTTGTGGAGAAGGTCATCAAGCCGAGCCTGGAGCGCGGGCGCATCGTGGTGGCGGACCGCTTCGCCGATTCCACGGTGGCCTACCAGGGCTATGGGCGCGGCCTGCCGCTGGATCTTGTGGAGTCGGTGAACAAGGTTGCCACGGGGGGCCTCATGCCGGATATCACCTTCCTTCTTGACCTGCCGGTGGAGGCCGCAATGGAGCGCATCGGCAGGCCCCAGCTTGGGCTGGAGTCCCAGGGGAAGGCGACGGCCGGGCGGGCCGACGAGGCCGGGCAATCGAAGTTCGAAGAGGCGGGCGTTGCCTTCCACCGGAGGGTGCGCAGCGGCTTCCTGAAGCTCGTGAAGGCGGCACCGAGGCGGATCTTGCTCATGGACGCCGCGAATCCCGGCGATGAGATCGCCGCCGCCGTGTGGCAGGCCGTGGAGCCTGCGCTAAAATCGCGCCAGGCGGCAGAGGCGGAGAGCAAGGCGAAGCCGGGGCAGTCCCGGCTGATCTGACGGCGGCTGGCGTATAATCGCCTTCCACCGACCCTCTGGAGGTGTGCCATCCCCGGCTTTCGCCTTATCCAGCACACCGCCGATACGGGATTCATAGCCTACGGCGCCGATATGCGGGAGCTCTTTGCCAATGCGGCCCGTGCGCTCTTCAGCATCGTCACCGACGTGAAGACGATCCGGGCAGCGGAGAAGCGGACGATCACGGCGGAGGCGGTGGACCGGGAGGCGCTGCTGGTGGCATGGCTGAACGAGTTCATCTTTCTCTTTGATTCCGAGCAGCGGCTCTTCAGCCGCTTTGACGTCCGGGCCGTCTCTAAGACCAAGGTGCGGGCGGTGGTCTATGGCGAACGCGCCGAGCCGAGCCGCCACCCGATCAAGACCGGGCTGAAATCGGCGACGTACCATCAGCTGAAGATCACGAAGGGGCCGAAAGGCTATCGCGCCAGGCTTATCCTGGATGTGTGAGGTGGGGCGATGAGCAAAGTGAAGCTGAACCGGCTGGACGACTATCGCTGGGAGATCCCTCAGGACTATAAGCCGGGCATGCGCGTGCCCGGCATCGTCTTTGCGGATGACGACATGATGGAGACGCTGAAGACGGACCCGGCGCTGGAGCAGGTGGCGAACGTGGCCTGTCTACCGGGCATCGTGAAGGCCTCCTACGCCATGCCGGATATCCACTGGGGCTATGGCTTCCCCATCGGCGGCGTGGCGGCGACAACGATGGACGAGGGGGTCATCTCTCCCGGAGGCGTGGGCTTTGACATCAACTGCGGCGTGCGAATGCTGCGGACGGATATGACGCTGGGCGATGTGAAGCCGAAGATGGACAAGCTCGTCGAAACGCTCTTCGCCAACATCCCCACAGGTGTCGGCGCCAAGGGCCGCCTGCGCCTGAGCAGCGATGAGCTGGACGAGGTGATGATGAAGGGGGCCAGGTGGGCCATCGGCAAGGGGCTGGGCGATAAGGACGACCTGGCGGTGACCGAGGAGCACGGGGTCATCACAGGCGGGGACGTCTCCCTGGTGAGCGACCGGGCCAGAGCGCGGGGTGCGCCGCAGCTGGGGACCCTTGGCTCAGGCAACCACTTCCTTGAGGTGCAGGCGGTGGACGAGATTTACGAACCGGCCATCGTGGCGGCGATGGGCATCACGGAGCCTGGACAGGTCACGGTGCTTATCCACTGCGGCTCCCGGGGGCTTGGGCACCAGATCTGCGACGACTATCTGAAGGTGATGGACTCTGCCCAGAAGAAGTACGGCATCTCTCTGCCGGACCGCCAGCTGGCCTGCGCGCCCCTCAGCTCGCAGGAAGGGCAGGACTACCTCGCCTCCCTGGCCTGTGCCGCCAACTTCGCGTGGGCCAACCGGCAGATCATCGCCCACTGGGTGCGGAAGTCGTTCGAGGCGGTCTTTGAAAAGAGCTGGGGCACGCTGGGTATCCGGCAGATCTACGATGTGGCGCACAATATTGCCAAGATGGAGATGCATGAGATAGACGGCAAGCGGATGAAGCTATGCGTCCATCGCAAAGGGGCCACCCGAAGCTTCCCGCCCCATAGCCGCTTCATCCCGGAGCGCTATGCGGAGATCGGCCAGCCCGTCCTTGTCCCTGGCGATATGGGCCGATACTCCTTCATTGGCGTGGGCACGCCGGAGGCGATGGGCCTGAGCTTCGGCTCGGCCTGCCACGGCGCGGGGAGACAGCAGAGCCGGGGACAGTCCAAGCGCGAGCTGAAGGGGCACGACCTCGCCAAGGAGCTGCGCGAACAGGGTGTGGTGGTGAAGGCGATGACGCGCGTGGGCCTGCTGGAAGAGGCCTCCAGCGCCTACAAGGACGTGGCGAAGGTGATGCGGGTGGCCCACAAGGCGGGCCTGGTGAAGAGGGTGGCGCGGATGCGCCCCCTGGGAGTCATCAAGGGCTAAGGGCCCTTGCTAGTCAGGCTCCTCGACCGCGTTCTTCAGGTGGGCGAAGCGGACAACACGCCCATCGCCGACCACGTCTATCGCGATGATGTCTACGCGCCAGTCGTCGCCCACCTCCGGGTGCGCTTCGAGATATTCGCTCGCCAGGGTTGCCAGCTTCTCCTGCTTGGCGCGGGTGATGGACTCCTCGCCGGAGCCGAAGCGGCGGCTCTGCTTCGTTCGCACCTCGATGAGCGCCGTCGTCCTGCCGTCCTGGGCCACCAGGTCCAGCTCGCCTGAGGGCAGGCGAACCTTTGCGCCAAGGATGCGATAGCCGAAGCGCTCCAGGCGCTCGCGGGCGTAGCGCTCGCCGAAATCGCCAAGGGCTTTGCGTCTGGCCGTCATCGCGTTCGCGCCGTCAAATTCTCCCCGCTCTTTCATCCTCTGCCAGGGGTGGAGTCGGCCCTTCTATACGCCTAAGCGCGGCTGGAGGAGCAGTTCGCGGATGGGGGAGAAGCTCTTGCGGTGGATGGCGCACGGGCCGAGGGCGCGGAGCTGTCGCAGGTGCTCGGCGGTGCCGTAGCCCTTGTGCCGGGCGAAGCCGTAGCCGGGGTGGCGCGCGTCCATCTCCAGCATGAGCCGGTCGCGGGTGACCTTGGCGATGATGGAGGCGGCGGCGATGGACTTGCACAAGGCATCGCCGTCAATGATGGCCTTGCCGGGAAGCCCAAGATGCGAAAGATCAACGGCATCCACCAGAAGGGCTTGCGGCTGGGGCTTGAGCTGCGCGATAGCGGCGGCCATGGCCTTGCGCGTGGCCGGGGCAATCCCGATCTCGTCAATCTCCTCCGCCGTGACAAGGCCTACGCCGAAGGTGACAGCCGAGGAGGCGACCAGGTGGTAGAGGTCATCGCGGCGGACGGCGGTGAGCTGTTTGCTATCGTTGAGCAGGCTCCAGGGTTGTTCTTCTCCGGAGGGGCCGTGGATCCAAGAGTCGGGAAGGACGGCGGCGGCGGCGACGACCGGCCCTGCGAGGGGCCCGCGCCCAGCCTCGTCCACGCCTGCGATGAGGCGCAGCCCCTTTGCGCGCAGTGCCAGCTCTTCATCGAAGGTGCAGACGGTTTTATGGTGGGCTGGCATCTCCGGCGCGCCTTAGGGCGTGGACAGCGGCCCCATGTACTGCGGGGTTTGCAGGCCTTCGCGCAATCCCTTGATATAGGCGACCTGGCCGCCGTGCTGGTTCATCTCCCAGACAAGCTGGGCAAAGACCTCCGCTACGGTGATCATCTTCCCCCAGCCGGTCTTCACGGTAGGACCGTCGTCGGCGGGGTTCCAGCCATCCAAGAAGGCGCTGGTGGCGGCGCGGACGGCGGCGGAGTATTCGAGCAGGAGAGAGACCGGCGGCGACTTCCATGCGGTGATCTGCTCTTGGGTGTAGGTGTAGCCCATATCGCGCATATCTTCCGGCATGGCGAAGCGCTTGGCCCAGCCGTCCGAGACCCAGAGGTGGGGCTTGCGCAGGATAAGGCGGTTGACCCAGCCGTCTTCCACGCGGGCCATGTGCCAGACAAGGAAGCCGATGCTGTTGGCGTGCGGCGCGGGATGCCAGTCCAGGGCATCCTGGGAGAGGCCGCTCACCTTTTCCAGCAGGTCTTTGCGCGCCAGGTGGAGGGAGGTTTGGATGAAGGTTTTGACTTCCATAATGCTCCTAGCACGCGGGGCTGGGCGTCCGTGCCGCGACGCGGTCAATGCTGCCGCCGCCGAGAACGCTATCGCCCTGGTAGAAGACGACGGCCTGGCCTGGGGTGAGGGCGCGCTGAGGCTCATCGAAGACGACCTTGGCAGAGGAGCCTTCGATGGAGAGCGTCGCCGGGGCCTCAGGGGACTTGTAGCGGTACTTGGCGGTGACGCGGGAGCCATCGGGAGGCGGCGCGCCTAGGACCCACCGGACGTCCTTGGCCCATAGCGTATCGCTCAGCAGGTCGTCCCTGCCGCCGATGGTGACGGTCCGCCGTTCGGCGTCTATGCCGACGACGTACCTGGCCTCCTTGCCGGGGATGCCGAGGCTCTTGCGCTGGCCTATGGTGAAGTTGACGATGCCCTGGTGATCGCCGAGGCTGTGCCCCTCCGTGTCCACGATCGCGCCGGGCTGGGGCTTGAGGAACCCGGCGACGAAGCCGCGATAATCGCCGTTCGGGATGAAGCAGATATCCTGGCTATCCGGCTTAGAGGCATTGGGCAGGCCCGCCTCTTCCGCGATGCGGCGTATCTCCTGCTTGGGATACCGGCCGACGGGCAGGAGCGTTCGCGAAAGCTCGCTCTGGCCCAAGCCGTAGAGGACGTACGACTGGTCCTTGGACGGGTCAACGGCCTTGAGGAGGCGATAGGTCTTGCCATCCTTGGACACGCGGGCATAGTGGCCTGTGGCCAGGTAGCGCGCGCCGATGGTCTTCGCCCGTTCCAGCAAGGGGTCGAACTTGACCTTGTTGTTGCAGGCGATACAGGGGTGCGGCGTGCGGCCCTGGGCATATTCGGCGACGAAGTAGTCTATGACGCCGGACTTGAACTCGCGCTCGAAGTTGATGACGTAGTGGGGGATGCCGATGGCGGCGGCGGCCTGCTGGGCGTCCGAGACATCATCCACGGAGCAGCAGCGCTTGGCCCGGCCGGAGGCGTAGGGATCATCGGGGGTGTGGAGGCGCATGGTGATGCCCACGACGTCATAGCCGGCGTCCTTGAGGAGGAACGCGGCTACGGATGAATCAACACCGCCGCTCATGGCGACGACGATTTTTTCTCGCGGCATTGAGCCTCCTGGGAAAGGATAGCACAGCCCGATGCGGAACACGGTCCGAGAGGCTCGGGCCCGTAGGGACGAGTCTGCCGGGGATGGGCTGGCCTCTCCGGTGTAGCGGAGCCCTTTGGGAGGCCAACCCCGACGCCGGATCAGGTTGCGGGAGCAACCCAGACGGCGTAGGCCCGTTCGTCGTGGTGATTGGGGATCACCGCTCCTCAGGGGGACAGAGGGGGCGCTCCGGTGCGGCCCCGATGCAACATGCGGGGTGAGGATACACACGGTCCGAGCGGTCCGGACTCGTAGGAACGAGAGTGAGGACACGTGCCCCGCGCGATGGACCCAGGGCGCGTGCCCCGCGCCCCTACTCCTTTCTTTGAGATGGGTGTGGGGATGGGTGTGCTGCAGAGGGCCCGACGGTGTGCCATGGGTGGACGCGTCCAGCAAAGGTGCGG
>VGPF01000038.1 GCA_016875535.1 Chloroflexota bacterium | reverse complement strand
TGAGCTATGCGAGAGCGTCAAGATGGGGCGTCACAGTGACGCCCCCCCCCCGCGAGGAAGGGTTATCCACCGAGAACACAGAGAGCGCAGAGGTGAAGAGGAAACGTAGGAATGGAGAGGAAGAGGGGAGTTGTTATCCGCAGAGAACGCAGATAGGGGGTGATGTAGAAAGATGATCCACCGAAACCACTGAGGACACTAAACGGAATGGAGAGGGGAATTGGACAGGCAGGTGAGTTGACGTGTCGTTGACGGGAGTGTGGGATGTTGTTACCATCCCGCCGTTTTGAGCGCGATGCAGGAGGCGGTATGAAACTTGCGGGACAAGTGGCGATCGTAACGGGAGCGGCCTCGGGGCAGGGGCGCGCCGTTTCGATCCTGTTCGCCCAGGAGGGTGCGAAGGTGGCGGTTGCGGATATCAATATGGCGGGGGCGCGCGAGACGGTGGCGATGATCCGCAAAAACAAGGGGAAGGCCTTCGCGGTGAAGTGTGACGTGACGAAGGAGCCTCAGGTGAAGCGGCTGGTGGAGCGGACGGTGGAGCGTTTTGGGAAACTGACGATCCTCTACAACAACGCCGGCACCTTCCGCCAGGGTGCCGATTTCATCACCAACCAGGACCTGCCGGGCTGGCGCAGAGTGGTTGATGTGAACCTGACCGGCACCTTCCTCTGCTGCAAGCATGGCGTGCCGGAGATCGAGAAGGCGGGCGGCGGCGTCATCGTGAACGTCGCCTCCAGCCTAGGGCTCACAGGCACCAACGGCCTCATGACCTACGTCTCATCCAAGCACGGCGAGATCGGCCTCACCAAGGAGCTGGCGACGGAGCTGGGGCCGAAGAATATCCGTGTCAATGCCATCTGTCCGGGCCCCATCGATACGCCTATGCTGGAGAAGTCGGGCGTTGTGGGCGAACGGCGCGCCCAGATGGCCGCACGGCTTCCCCTCCGGCGCATCGGCACGCCCGAGGATGTGGCCAAGCTGGCCCTCTTTCTCGTCTCCAATGATTCCTCATACGTCAGCGGCGCCCATATCGTCATCGATGGCGGCACCTCCGCTAGGTATTAGCAGAGCGAGTGCGAGTTGGAGAAAGGCCTGCCGCTCATGAAGGCGATAGTATGCTCAAAACACGGTCCTCCTGACGTTCTGCGCCTCCAAGAGGTGCGAAAGCCTGCGCCCAGAGGCGATGAGGTGCTGGTGCGGGTGTGCGCTGCGACCGTGACGAGAGGGGATGTCGTCCTTCGAAGGCTCCATCCTTTGGTGCTCGTCCCTTTGCGATTGTTTGGCATGCGAAGGATGAAGATACCCGGGGTCGAACTGGCGGGCGTCATCGAGGAGACGGGCCGAAAGGTGCAGGGCTTCAAGGCTGGCGACCAGGTCTTTGGGACCACGACGGGGCTTGCCTATGGGGCCAACGCCGAATACGTATGCCTGCCCGAAAAGCGGCGGTTAGGCGTGCTGGGGATAAAGCCGGCGAACATGACCTTTGAGGAGGCCGCTGCCGTCCCTGTCGGCGGGATGACTGCGCTGCACATCCTCAGGAAGGCGAATCTCCAGAGGGGACAAAAGGTGCTTATCTATGGCGCGTCCGGAAGCGTGGGGACCTTCGCCCTCCAGCTTGCCAGGCACTTCGGAGCGGACGTGACCGGGGTCTGCAGTTCGGCGAACATGGAATTGGTGAAATCCCTCGGAGCCGGTACGGTCATCGACTATGCAAAAGAAGACTTTTCGGCCCGTGGCGAGACCTATGATGTCATCTTTGACGCGGTGGGCAAGATCTCCCGCTCCCGCAGCAAGAAGGCGCTCAAGGAGCGAGGGGTCTATCTCACCGTCAAGTCTCTCACGAAGGAGAAGACAGAATACCTGGCCTTCCTGAGAGAATTGATCGAAGCAGGAAATCTGCGAGCGGCGATCGATAGGCGCTACCCCTTGGAGCAGGCTCCCGAGGCCCACAGGTACGTTGAAACTGGGCACAAAATGGGAAACGTCGTCATCACGGTGCAGCCGGGGTAGCAGCGGCCTGCGGTCGTTACCGGTACTTTGGCATGACCTCTTTGGCGAACCAGTCCATCGCCTCGGTGAGGTGGGAGAGTTCGCGGTAGCGGAAGTTCACATTGAAGTGCGTGGCCCCGGCCGCCTTCCAGGTCTTCATCTGCTCGTGGATATCTTCCGGCGTGGTAAGGGTTGAGGCAGTCTCCAGGTTCCGCCGGACGAGCCTCTGGTAGTACTCGGAGTCGCCTGCGATCTGCTTCACGCGCGCCTCGATCTGCTCCGCCGAGCGCTTCGGCGCGGCCACTTCGTTGCGCAGCACCGGTCCGATGGGCGCGACGACCGCGATATCCGGGTCGCGGCCTGCCTCCTTCGCCACGCCGCGCCCGTAATCGGTCAGATTCTTCATCTGGGGGGGCTTGATCAGGAATGGCGCCCAGCCCTGGCAGAGGGAATAGGCGCGGCGCACGGCGGGACGTTCGTTGCCTCCAGCCCAAATTGGAAGAGGGCGCTGCAGGGGCTTTGGCGAGAGGACCATATCCCGCGATTGGTGGTACTTCCCTTGGTAGGTGAAGGCCGGCTCGCGCCAGAGCCCCTGAATGATTTTGATGTACTCGTCGGTGATGGGGCCGCGCTCATCGTAGGAGACGCCCAGGGCCTCGAACTCGGGCTTCATGTGGCCCACGCCGGCGCCCATCACGGCGCGGCCCCGCGAAAGTACATCGAGGGTTGCCATGGACTTGGCGATGGTGAAGGGGTTCCGGTAGGGCAGCACGAGGACGCTTGTGACGAGCCGCACCCGCTTGGTGAACGCGGCGACGAAGGAGAGGGTGGCGATCGCGTCATACCAGCGTGGCGCGATCAGGGTGCTGCTGGCCTTCGGGATAACTGGATGGTCCTGGGCGGTGACGTAGTCGAAGCCAAGGGCGTCCGCCTTCTTGGCGATCGCAATGACGCCCTGTAAAACCTGCTGCTGGTCCCACCGCCCGGCCGAGTTCGGGTTCACCCCAGGGAGGCCTATGCCGAAGCGCATTATTGCACCTATTTGTCAGGATGACCTAAGGGATGAAAGCACAAGGTTCAGCGGGCTAATTTGGTGACCTTCACAGTCGCAGTCGATGCCTGTCCTAGGCCGAGAATAGTGGGATTCCTGATTACTAGTTGACCATCCTGAGTCAGTTCACAGAGCCCGGAGTAACTTCTGGTTTCTGCCACTCTAGGGCACGCTCCTCCAGCCCACTCGGCGCTGGCCCCCTCGCCTCCTGAGGTGTATTCCAGCCTATAAAGTCCTTTGGAGAGCTTATAAGACCAAAATTGCCCATCAGCTATGCTCTTGAAATCATCAACTACGACTTTGTCCGAACTCTTGCAGGCCGCCACGCTGCCCAAGAGTACAAGGGTAACCAACCCCAATAACATGATTCTGCCTAGTTGAGTTCCAGTGGGCATGATTGCTCTCCTTGCTGACACGGGCTTGTCACCTAGTCGCTATTCGTACTTCGGCATCACTTCCTTCGCGAACCAGTCCATGGACTCCAGCAGGTGGCTCAGCTCCCGGTAGCGGAAGTTAGCGTAGATGTTCGTGGCCCCCGCGTCCAGATACTCCTGTATCTTGGCGCACGTCTCCTCGGCGCTGGTCAGCGTCCCGGGGATGGCGCTCTTGTGGACCGCGGCAGGCGCGATGCTTCCCACTGGCGCGTTACACGTCAGGGGCTGCTGCCGCTTCGTCTCTGCGGAAACCTTCCGGATTACCGCCGTGCAATCGCGGTACTCCCCCGGCGTGATGGAGAAGGGGTGCCACCCTTCGCCGTATCGCGCCGCCCGTGCGGCTGCGGCTGTGCTGTTGCCGCCCACCCACACGGGCGGGTGCGGCTGTTGGACGGGCCTCGGAGAAATCATCATCGGCTCGAACGTCCAGTATTTCCCGGAGTATCCCGCGGCATCCTTGCTCCACAACGCCTTGATGATCTGGATGTACTCATCCGTCACGGCGGCCCGTTCGGTGTAGTTCGCCTTCAGCGTCTCGAACTCCCGCACCAGGTGGCCGATGCCCACCCCCAGGGTGAGCCGCCCGTTGGAGAGGGCGTCCAGCGTGCCGTATGCCTTGGCCACGTCAAAGGGCGAGCGGTAGGGCAGGATCAGAACGCTGGTGAGGACGCGCACCCGGCTCGTCATACCTGCCACGTAGCTCAGCGTTGCCAGCGCATCGAACCAGCGGTGCCCCATGTCTGGGTTGCGCTCGGCTGGGATAACGGCGTGGTCGCAGCAGGAGACAAGGTCGTACCCGAGGGCGTCGGCCTTCTTCGCCACAGCCTCCACCCCCGCGACGACCTGCTCGTCCGTCCAGAGCGGCGTCCCCATGGGGTGGATACACGGCAGGCCAAGGCCGAAGCGCACCGCCACGGCTATTTCTGCTCCTGGTCGTTACTCTGGGCGGCAAAGATGTTCCGGAAGTTTTGGATGAGCCCGGTGAACTCCATCGGCAGCACGAACTTGGTCGAGGGGCTTGCCCCAAGAGACTTGAGCATTTCCAAGTATTGCAGGCTCATCGTCTTGGGGTCCACCTTGTTCGCGGCGGCAAAGATGGTGCTCAGGGCGGTAGCATAGCCTTCGGCCTGGAGGCGCTGGGATTCGCGGCCGGCTTCCGCCTTGAGGATCTGGGCCTGCTTCTCACCTTCCGCCTTCAGGATGGCCGCCTGTTTTTCGCCCTCGGCGACGGTGATGGAGGCCACCTTTTTGCCCTCCGCGTCTATAACGGCAGCGCGCCGCTCGCGTTCGGCGGCCATCTGCCTGTTCATGGCGTCCTGGATAGCCTTCGGCGGGATGATTTCCTTTATCTCAACGGTGGTTACTTTGACGCCCCAGCGGACCGTCACTTCATCAAGCTTCACTCGAAGGATCGTGTTGATCTCTTCGCGCTTGGCCAGGACGTCATCCAGGGAGATATCGCCGATGACCGCGCGCAGGGTCGTCGTGGCGATGCCTTGCGCCGCACCGATGAAGTCCTGCACTTCCAGGACGGATTTCTCGGCCTGGTCCTGCATCACGCGGAAGTAGATCAGAAAGTCGATATCGATCGGCGCGTTGTCCTTGGTGATGGCCGTCTGGCTCGGGATGGCGATAAAGCGCTCTCGGAGGTCTATCCGCTTGCTGCCGCTATTGAGGATGGGCCACAGCCAGCGGATGCCGGGCTGCCGTATCTCCGTGAAGCGCCCGAAGCGAAGCACCATCAGCTTTTCCCATTGTCGCACGATCGTGATCGGCATAGGTCTCCTTACCGGTGAAAGAGGCGCGGCGCAGTGTGGCGCTCTACCTTACGATGGCCCTCCGCCCGCGTCAACCTTTCTGGACTGGCCTCACCTTTAGCGTCAGCCCTTCTACGCTCACAACCTTTACCTCCACATCACGCTCGATGTGGGAGCGGTCTACCGCCTCGGCTGACCACTCCTCGTCGGCCACATAAACGGTTCCCACGGGATCCAGTGCCCGTTTCACCCGGGCTGTCTGGCCCACTACCGTCCGCGCGTCGGAGGGTGTCACCCGCTCCGGCGAGGTTCTCTTTCCCCGGACTGCCAGGAAGCCGGTGGCGATGAGCAGCGCCCCGATGCCGCCGCTCACTCCGCCGATCAGCCACGGGCTGACCCGGATATCGGGGCCGGAGAAGTTTGGCGTGCCGCCGGTGAAGGGTGCGAAAAGGAAAAGGAGGCCGAAGATCAGCGCCAGGACGGCGCTGACGCCGAAGACCCCAAAGCCCGGCAGATGCAGCTCCACGGCGGCCAGAATCACCCCAAGGGCCACCAGGCCCACCCCCGCCCAGTTCACCGGCAGGTTGCCGAAGGCGATGAAAGCCAGGGCAATCATGATGGCTCCTGCGACTCCTGGGATGACCAGCCCGGGGCTGTAGAGTTCGATGAGGATGCCCAGGGAGCCGAAGGAGAGCAGCAGGCTCGTGACGTTGGGGTCGGCGATGAAGCGGATGAAGCGCTCGAACCACGTCAGCCGTTCCTGGCCGCACAGGCGCAGCGGCTCGATGCAGCTCACCCCGGCCGTGTCCAGCGCGATCTGGCTGCCCCCGGCCAGCGGCACGGTGCGGCCGTGTATCTGCGCGAGCAGGTCATTGGCGTCGGTGGCGATGAGGTCGAGGATCCTTCCATCCAGCGCCTCCTTTGCGGTGTAGGAAGCGGCCCCGGTCACCATTGCCTCGAGCGGGGCGGGATTGCGCCCTCGGGCCTCGGCGATGCTCCGCATCAGCGCGGCGGCGTCGTTGGTCGCCTTGCTCTTGATTGTGGAGGGCAGGTCTTCACCGCCGCCGCCTACGGGAGAGGATGCGCCGATGTTCGTCCCCGGCGCCATGGCGGCGATATGCCCCGCCGCCACGATGAACGCCCCCGCCGAGCCTGCGTGCGCCCCCGCCGGGGAAACGTACGTCGCCACCGGCACCTTGGCCTCCAGGATGCGCTGCACCATATCGCGCATGGAGCTTAGCAGTCCGCCCGGCGTGTCCACCCGGATGATGACCAGCCGGGCTCCTTCCTGCTCCGCCCGGTCCAAGCTGCGGTCCAGGTAGCGCGCATGATTCGGGTCGATCGCATCGTCCAGCGTGATGATGATGACGCCGCTGCCACCTGCCGGCTGGGCGGAGATGAGGGAAGGCAGGAAGCCCAGCGTGCAGAGGGCAAGAAAGAAGAGCAGACGGGAAAGACGGAAGACCTTCGCCATGCTCCACCTCGCGCACATTATAGATGGTCGCCTGCATAGGCTGACTGGTCTTTGTTACTATTTGTGCCTATGTCCCCCGTCATCCATGCCGAGCGCCTTGTCAAACGCTATGGCGGTTTCACCGCCGTGGACGGCGTCGATTTTGCCGTCGAGCCCCAGGAATGCTTCGGCATCCTCGGCCCCAACGGCGCGGGCAAAAGCAGCACCATCCGCATGATCTCCTGCGTCTCCCCGGTAACCAGCGGGAGGCTGCTGGTGGAGGGGCGCGATGTCATGCTGGAGGCGCGCGCCATCAAAGCTACCCTTGGCGTGGTGCCCCAGGAAGATAACCTGGACGAGGAGATCAGCGTCATCAAGAACCTCCAGGTCTATGCCCGCTACTTCGATATTCCCTCCGCCGAAGCCTTGCGCCGCGCCACCGAGGCCCTGGCCCTCATGGAGCTTACGGAGAAGCGGCGCGCCGCAATCGATACCCTCTCGGGTGGGATGAAGCGCCGTCTCCTCATCGCCCGGGCCATGCTCAACAAGCCCCGCATCATCATCCTTGATGAGCCCACAACGGGCCTGGATCCCCACGCGCGTCACCTTGTCTGGCAGCGCCTGCGGCAGCTTCGCGGTCAAGGGGCCACCATGGTGCTGACGACCCATTACATGGACGAAGCCGCCAACCTCTGCGACCGCATCGCCGTGATGGACCAGGGGCGCATCCTGGATACGGGCACGCCACAGCAGCTCATCGAACGCCACGCCGGGAAAGAGGTTGTGGAGGTCCGCGTTGCGCCCTGGGAGAAGGAGCACGGCATGACGGCCCTGAACGGAAAGGCGCGCCGCACCGTCGATGCCGGAGACGCCCTGCTCCTAGTGGGCGCAGAGGGTCCTGGGCTAGAGGCGAGTCTGGCTGGCGGGAAGGCCGAGGTCCTCCGCCGCCGCCCAAACCTGGAGGACGTCTTTCTCCTCATCACGGGTCGGGGGCTGAAATAGCCGTGCAAGCCATAGTCCGTCCCACCTACCGCAGCTGGTGCGCCTGGCAGCGTAACCGGGACGTCTACCTCAAGCAGTGGAAGACCAACGGCCTGGCCTTTTTCTTCGAGCCGGTCCTCCTCTACATCATCATGGGCCTCGGCATGGGCAAGGTGATTCAAGACATCGAAGGGATGAGCTACCGCGAGTTCATCGGCCCTGGGCTGGTGGCCGGCTACGTGATGCAGATCGCGGTGATGGAGAACGGCTGGGGCACCTATTTCCGGATGGCCGTCCGACGCACATTCGACGCCATGATCGTCACCCCCGTGAGCATCGAAGACGTCATCACCGGCGAGATTCTCTGGGGCGCGACCCGTGGCGCGCTCACAGGATTTGTCGTTCTCCTCATCATCGCCATTGCAGGGGATGTGAACTCGCCCATGGCGCTCCTGGTGATTCCTGCGGCCTTCCTCACCGGGCTGGTTTTCGCGGGCGCGTCGGTCATCTACACCTCTCAGGCTCCCTCGTCCGATTTCATCGGCCCCTTCTTCTCCATCATCATCTACCCGATGTTCTTCATCGCCGGCGTCTTTTTCCCCATCGGCGAGCTGCCCCGAGCCCTGGAGGTCTTTGCCTGGTGCCTGCCGCTCACCTGGAGCGTGGATATCATGCGCCACCTGATGGAGGGCGAAGTGAACGTGACGATGCTTTGGGGAACAATCGGCCTCATCGCCCTCTCTACGTTCTTCTACGCCGTCTCCCTGGTGTTGATGCGCCGTCGCCTCATCAGGTAGCTGGCGCGCCTGGAGACAGTTGCCACTGTCGGCTCCCTCCCAATCGACATTGACATAATCAGCTGTTCCCTGCCTTCGACACAGGTGGTAAGATAGATTGTGCTTGTGTTCACATTCACAATGTCGACTTGTTGGAGTACCAGATGGCATCGAACACGGTGGAAGAATCGATAAGTTCGACGAAGGGGAAGACGCTACAGACGCGCATCCTCTTTCGCCGGGACACCACCCCGGAGCACTGGAGCATTGGCTTGGAGAAGCCTGCCGGGTTCACCTTCAAGCCGGGCCAGTACGTCACCATCGGCACCGGCGGCATAGAGCGCCCGTACTCCATCGTCTCTGCGCCCTGCGAGCCGCACATTGAGCTGTACATCGAGCTGGCGCCGCCGCCCCTGGGTAAGCTCACGCCGCTGTTGCATGCCCGCAAGGCAGGCGATAGCCTCTCCATCCGGCCATCCGCCAAGGGGCGCTTCACCTTCGAGCCGGGCTATGCGAACCAGGTGATGGTGGCGACGGTGACGGGCATCGCGCCGTTCCTGAGCATGATTCGAGATTACCGCGCGCGCCAGGCTTCGGGGCAGCGCTTCTTCATTCTTGATGGCGCCAGTTACCACGATGAACTGGCCTATCGCAGCGAGCTAACGCGACTCGTCGCCGCTGAGCCCCAGCGCTTCGCCTACGTTCCAACCGTGAGCCGTCCCCAGGAGCCGCGCAACGCCGCCTGGACCGGGGAGCGTGGCAGCGTGAACACCATTGTTGGGAAGTATCTGGCCCAGTGGGGCCTTGCGCCGCAAGAGACGATCGTCTACGCCTGCGGCCACCCAGGGATGATCGAGGATGTGAAGGCCCGCCTTTCGCCCCAGGGCTGGAAGGTCAAGGAAGAGCGCTACTGGAAGGACTGACCTTCGGAGTGCCCCTTCTCCGCTGCCGTCGCTCTTTCGGCTGTTTTGCCACCTGCGCTCCCTTGGGCTATGCTTCTCGCCATCACTGCAGGGGGCGTGGCGATGGAGATCCTGGATGGGCACCACCACATGAGCGTCATCGAAGGCTTTGCGCACAGCGGCTATACCGCCAAGGGCAAGCGCGATAACCCGGATGAGCTGGAGCACCGCACCCGTGTGGCGGCCATGGAGGCCAGCGGCATCCAGCGAGCCATCATCGGCCCGGCCTATCAGTACCTTTTGCCCAACGGCGTGGCAGATACGGCGAAGATCAACGACAGACTGGCCGCCTTCCGCGACCGCGATAGGAGCCGCTTCCCCTTCGCCATCGCCGCCTGCGAGCCGCGCCAGGGCGACGCCGCCCTGGAGGAAATCTCGCGCTGCAAACGCACGCTGGGCATGGCGGGGGTCATGTTCCACAGCCGCCTCCAGGGCTGCTACGTGGATTCGCCGTGGATGCGCAACTGTCTCCGCGCCATTGTTGATGAGGGGATGATCCCCTTTGTGCACAGCCACCACGGCGATCAGCTGGAGGCTCCGTGGCGCGTGGAGCGCCTGGCGAAGGAGTTTCCGAACACAACCTTTATCATCCTGGACGGCCTGGCCGGATACGAGGAGACGGAGCTTTTTTACGATGTTGTGGAGCGGACGGGCAACTTGGCCTTCGATACGGGGATGTGGTCGGGCGGGGCGCGGAAGGTGAGCGAGGTGGCGAAGCGGATCGGCCACGAGCGCCTCATTTTCAGCTCCAACCTCTACTCCTACCCCATGGGCTACAAGCGCTCGCTCATGGTGGAGGAACTCACAGGCTCCGACCTGACCGATGCGCAGAAGAGGGACGTCTTGGCCCTGAACCTCTACCGGGTGCTGGGGCAGCGGCCCTTAGGCGAGCGACGGATCCGGGGATAGGTGAGCAAAGAGACGCATGCAAGAGCTTGACGGCGTGGTCCGGGAGCCTTCCAAGCGCGATAGGTTCCTCTATGGCTTTCTCCTCGGGCTCGTCCCTATCCTGGTGACGACCTTAGCCCTTGGCGGCGTGTGGGGCCTGAAGAAGTCGGGCATCGTCCTCGCCATCTGCGCCTTCTTCGCCGTCGTGAGCCTCATCGCCCACTACTTCAACTACAAGCGCTTCTCTGCCGGCCTCCTCTTTATATCGCTCTCCGTTGGGCTGGTTATCTCGGTCATCTTCACCATCTTCGTCATCGGCGCGCTGCAGGAGCTAGCCAGGGAGAAGGGGATCAACCCGAACCGGCGGACGTAGTTGGGCGTCCCTCATTACTCTCCCGTCCCTTGCCGCCTTGCAACTCAGTGTTAGAATCGCGGCAGTGCAGAGGGGAATTTCTTTCACCCTCTCCTTCATCCTCTCCCATCGAGGGCGAGGAGATGCAAGCCATCCTGACAGGAGGCCCTCATGAAGTACAGCGTCATCTCCTCCGATTCCCACGTCTGCGAGCCGGGGGACGTGTGGACCAAGCGCATCGATAAGAAGTACCGCGACCGCGCGCCGCACCTCATCCACGAAGGCGGCTTCGATAAGCTGGTCTTTGATGGCTTGCCCGCCAGCAATGCCGGGATGATGGGCCCCGCCGGGCGCACGCCTGAGCAGATGAAGGATGTGAAGCTCTTCGAGCATAACCGCAAGGGGGGCTACGACCCGGACGCGCGCCTGAAGGACATGGCGATGGACGGCGTGGACGCCGAGGTCCTCTATCCCACCGCCGGCCTTCGCATGTGGCGCCTGCCCGATCGCGATTACGCCACCGCCTGCATCCGCGCCTACAACGATTGGATGGCCGAGTTCTGCGCCACGCACCCTAAGCAGCTCAAGGGCCTGGGCCTGGTGCCGATGCACGACATCGAGCAGGCGGTGCTGGAGGCCAAACGCATCAAGCAGATCGGCCTGGCAGGGGTGATGATTACGATTTCCCCGGAGGAGCAGCGCTCCTATAACGACCCGATGTACGAACCCCTCTGGGCTACCGCCGCGGACATCGGCATGCCGATCAGCATGCATATCCTGACCGCGGTGGGGCGCGACCCGTTCCAGCAGTTCGCGGTGGACTATGCCTCCATGTCCAACTGGATGATCCGCTCGCTGACGGCGATCATCTTCTCCGGGGTCTTCCAGCGGCACCCGAAGCTGAAGATGATTTCCGTGGAGGCGGACATCGGCTGGGTGGCGAATTTCATCCACCGGATGGACCATACGATGTGGAAGCACGGCCCGCGCCTGGGGCTGAAGCTGGAGAAGAAGCCGAGCGAATACTTCAGGTCGAACGTGCTGGCCACGTTCATGTCGGACGAGGCGGGGATGCGGACATGGGACATCATCGGCGAAGACAACATCATGTGGTCGAACGACTATCCGCACGCCGATAGCATCTGGCCGAACTCCCAGGCGATCATCAAGCGCGAGTTCACAGGGGTGCCGGAGCGGGCGAAGAAGAAGATCCTGGCGGAGAACTGCGCGAAGCTGTACGGGTTTGCGTAACGGGAAAGAGAGTATCCACAGAGAGCGCAGAAGGCGCAGATAGAAGAGCAGGAGTTCGTCTGAAGTGAGACGGGAGGTCCGGTGAGAGGCTAGGCTTAGAGGGCGTCCGTGGCCATGCGGCCTGGCAGGAGCTTGACCAGGGACCTGTCTATCTCGGCGATGGTGGGACGTCCGGTGAACGCCATCGCGATCTCGAGCTCTTCGCGGAGCATCCCCATCATCGCTTTCAGGCCGCGTTCGCCGTCGGCGGCCCCGCCGGCGATGAAGTCGTAATCGCCCCGGGGCAGCTTGGCCCTGGCGGCCTCCTCGAAGTCGAAGAGGTTGACGGGGAACAAGCCGTTATTCCACGCGCTTGATGCCGTAGTGGAAGTCGCCGTCCAGCATCCGTGCGAGGAGCTGGGGCTTCACGACGCGGGCATCGCGGATGCCGATGCCTCGCTCCTGCAATTCCTGGCTGATCTGCTCGGCGTCCATGGGCTTGTTCTCATGGATGAGAATCAGGCGGAAGACGGCCTCCAGGAGCGGGAGCTCGGCGGTGACGAAACCTTCGAGCTTGCTGAGATCGGCCATGGTGACGGGGCCCTTGCGCTTCTTCTTCGCGCTCTTATCTCCGCCGTCCACATCGCCTGCGCGCAGCTCGATCATGGACTCCAGGGAGCGGCCGTGCTGTTTGAACCAGGCCTCGTCTATGCGGTACTTGGGGAGCGCTGCGACCGTCGTATTTTCGGAACCCTTGTCAGCCATGGTGCACCTCTCTGCTGGTTCTTTCTCAAGTTCGTATCGGGACTATTCCTGTTCTTCCGTCCAATCGAGCATCTGGACGTCCACGGTGGAGCCTGCTGGCATGACGGGCACATCCTCCGGGCAGACGGCCAGGCCGTTGGCCCTGGCCATGGAGGTCAGGACGCCAGAGCTTTGGGAGCCGGTGAGGCGGGCGTAGTAGCGGCCATCGCGCTTGGTAACGCGGACGCGAGCGTAGACGCGGCGGTCGTCCGTGTTTTCGATTGCGTCTTCCAGCACGGCCTTGATCGTCGGCTTGGCCAGGTGGGTCTTGCCGAGCATCTTAAGGATGGCGGCGCGCCCGAACTGCTCGAAGGCGACCAGGGAGCTGACGGGGTTGCCGGGCAGGCCCAGGTGCGGCACACGGCGAACGGCTCCCCCGCGGCCGCGGGCCTCCAGCGCGCCGAAGGCGAGGGGTTTGGCCGGGCGCATGCGCACCGTCCAGAAGGCGATCTGCCCCTGCTTCATGAGGACGTCTTTCACGATATCGTAATCGCCGCGGGAGACGCCTGCGGTGGTGATGAGCATATCGGCGGAAAGGCCTTCGCGGATCTTGGCCTCCAGGTCCGGCAGGTTGTCCCTGGCGATGCCGAGGAGCTTGGGGATGCCGCCATAGCGGAGGACCGAGGAGGCGATGGAGTAGCTGTTGCTGTTGTAGATTTTCCCAGGGGCCAGCGGCTCCGATGGGTCGGACAGCTCATCGCCGGTGGCGAGGATGGCGACGACGGGGCGGCGGATGACGCGCACGGTGGCGCGGCCCAGGGAGGCGATGACGCCGATCTCGGCGGGGCGAAGGACAGCGCCCTTGGGAAGGACGACGGCGCCCTGCTCGATATCTTCCCCCGCGTAGCGGATGTTCGCGCCCTTGGGGAGCGCGGCCAGGATGCCGATCTCCTCGTGCTTCGTCTCGCCGTGTTTGGCGCGATGGAGCTCGTCCGTCTCCTCAAAGGGGACGATGGTGTCCGCCCCGGGCGGGACCAGGGCGCCGGTCATGATGCGGATGGCGGCGCCGGGAGCGACGGCCTTGGAGGGGACCTGCCCGGCGGCCAGATGGCCGATGACTTTGAGCGTGGCCTTGCCGCCATCGCTCGCGCGGGCGATATCGGCGGCCTGGACGGCATAGCCATCCATGGAGGAGTTGGCGTGCGGAGGAACCGGGAAGGTTGCGCGAAGCTCTTCGGCCAGGACTTGGCCGAGGGCCTCTAGTAGGGGGCGCTCCTCGACCTCAAGGGAATTGACATAACCCAATATCTTTTCAAGGGCCTGCTCCACGGAGAGCCAGTCCGGCATCTTGGGCATACCGTGGTGGGTGCGCTTGCTATGGGTATGCACGTGCACGGGTATCTGAGGGCCTCCGGGGAGCGATCGGGAACCCAATTGTAGGGGAGGCTCCCCAGGAGCGTCAACGAAGAGGTCTCCCTGCCTTTGCTATCATAGGCTTACCAGACCTACTCAACAGAGGTACCATGACAGCATGAGCGCCATGAAGGGTAAGAACAGCCAGCTCTCGCCGGGACAGCGTGAGGCGTTGCTCAAAACGCTGAAGGACCGTTTCGGGAAGAACATGGCCCGCCATGGAGGTATCGAATGGGCTAAGGTCCAGGCAAAGCTGGAGGCGAATGCTGAAAAGCTATGGTCGCTCATTGAGATGGAGAGAACCGGCGGCGAACCGGATGTCGTCGGTCATGACAGCAAGACGGGCGAGTATAGCTTTTATGATTGTTCGGCGGATAGTCCGAGCGGCCGCAGGAGCCTGTGCTACGACCGTGAAGCGTTGGAGTCACGGAAAGAACACAAACCCAAAGATAGCGCAATCGCGATGGCGGCCGCCATGGGCATTGAGCTTTTGACGGAAGAGCAGTACCGAGAGCTGCAGAAGCTCGGCGATTTCGATACGAAGACCTCGAGCTGGGTGAAAACGCCTTCCGCTATCAGAAAACTCGGCGGCGCCATCTTTTGCGATCGCCGGTACGATATGGTCTTCGTCTATCACAACGGCGCGGAATCGTACTACGCCGCCAGGGCCTTCCGCGGCGCGCTAAGGGTTTAACGCCGGCCTCGTGTTTGCCCCCGGTTTTCCGGGGGGCTATACTGGGGAGAATAGCCTGCGTTTCTCCCGGCGGCGATGTATGGCGGCCACGCTCCAAACACTGCTTGAAAAGGCGAAGGTCTACCTCCCCACTGAGAAGTCGGACGCGATCGAGGAGGCGTACCGGTTCGCCGAGGAGTGCCATAAGGGGCAGAAGCGCGCCTCCGGCGTGCCCTATATCGAGCATCCGCTGAACGTGGCCATCCTCCTGGCCGATCTACGGCAGGATGCCGGGGCGGTCACGGCCGCGCTTCTCCATGACGTCATCGAAGACTGCCACGTCTCCCGCCAGGAGATAGACCAGCGCTTCGGCCTGGACGTCAGCAAACTGGTGGACGGCGTCACCAAGCTGAGCAAGATCGAGGCGCACACCGCCACGGAGACGCCCGGGCCCATGGCCATCCGCCAGGGCGAGCCGAAGGTGCAGGCGGAGAACCTGCGGAAGATGCTGGTGGCGATGGCGGAGGATGTGCGCGTCATCCTGATCAAGCTGGCGGACCGCCTGCACAATATGCGGACGCTGAGCGTCCTTTCTCCCGAGAAGCAGCAGCGCATCGCCCAGGAGACGCTGGACGTCTACGCGCCGCTGGCGCACCGCCTGGGCATCGCCAGCCTCAAGTGGCAGCTGGAGGATCTGGCCTTCCAGGTGCTGGACGGCGAGAAGTACGAGGAGATCGCCCGGATGCTGGCGCAGACGCGGAGCCAGCGCGAGGACTTTATCCGGCAGGTCAAAGAGATGCTCGCCAAGGAGCTGGACCGGGCGAGCATCAAGGCGGAGGTCTCCGGCCGGGCGAAGCATATCTACAGCATCCACCAGAAGATGGAGCGCTATGCGGCCCAGGGGAAGGACTTTAACCGCATCTACGACCTCTTTGCCCTGCGCGTCATCGTGGACGACATCGCCACGTGCTACCAGGTGCTAGGGATGGTCCACAGCCTCTGGCGGCCCATCCCCGGAGAGTTCGACGACTATATCGCGAACCCGCGGGAGAACATGTACCAATCGCTGCACACAGCGGTGTGGGGCCCGCAGATGACGCCCTTCGAGATCCAGATCCGCACCTTCCGCATGCACGATGTAGCGGAGTACGGCGTGGCGGCGCACTGGCGCTACAAAGAGGGCGGCCACGGCGACGGGCGCTTTGAGGAGAAGATGAAGTGGCTGCGGCAGCTCCTTGACGTGCACCAGGAGACCAAGGGCGCGGAGGAGTTCGTCGAGACGGTCAAGTCCGATATCTTTCAGGATCAGGTCTTTGTCTACACGCCCAAGGGGCAGGTGATCGAGCTGCCCTTCGGCGCGACGCCGATAGACTTCGCCTACCGGATTCACACAGAGCTGGGCCACCGATGCGTAGGGTCAAAGGTCAACGGCGCGATGGTTTCCCTGGACACGCCACTCCGCAACGGCGATACGGTGGAGATCGTCCCGGCCAAGGGCCCCAAGGGGCCGAGCCTGGACTGGCTCAATCCCGACCTGGGCTTTGTCCACACGGCGAACGCGCGGGACAAGATCCGCATCTGGTTCCGCAAGCGGGCGCGGAGCGAGAATATCGAGCAGGGGCGCGCGATCCTCGAGCGGGAGATGCGGCGCTTGCAGATCGGCATCTCGGAAGAGGCGGCGGCCGCGGTGCTGGGCTTCGGCAATGTAGACGATATGCTCGCCACCATCGGCTCGGGCGCGCTCTCCACGAACCAGCTTGCGACGAAGCTGTTGGATCACGAAGAGCCGCCTCTGCCGCAGGCGCCGCCCACCGGCCCATCGGCCCCTGCGGTCGAGCGCGACGGCGTGAGCGATTCGGTCATCGTGATGGGCCAGCGGAACATGCTAACGCGCCTGGCACAATGCTGCCACCCGGTGCCGGGGGACAAGATCGTGGGCTTCATCACTCGGGTGCGAGGCGTGACGGTCCATCGCAAGAGCTGCCGCTACTTGGCGGGCGTGGGCGAAAGGGAGCGGATCGTGGAGGTCACTTGGGGCATGCCGGGGCGGGCCTACACGGCCACCGTCTCCATAGAGGCGCTGGACCGCATCGGCCTGCTGCACGATATCACCGCCGTGGTCTCCGCCGAGAAGGTGAACATCGTCAATGTGGAGAACCTGCATCTCAAGCGCGGCATGGTGACGGAGGTGCTGAAGCTGGAGACGACGGGCGCGGCGCAGCTGAGCAAGCTCCTCTCCCGGCTGGAGCACGTGAAGGGCGTGGTGAAGGTCTCGCGCAGCGGGTGAGCAGAAGCCACAGATTGGCAGAGATGTAAGGGAGAAGAGGTTCAGAGAGCAAGGAGCAGGGTTCCGGATAGAGAGTAGCCCACTGAACAGAATGTCACCACAAAGAAGGGCTGATTCTCCCCGGACATAATATCCGGGATGTATTGTCGGACGAATTGCCGTTTGCCCCCTAAAGCCGTACAATAGCACTCGCCCCAAGCATTTTCAGAAGGAGCTACCTCCTTGGCCGACGAAACGAAAGCGAAAGCACCGGAAGCAATGAAAGAAGAGCCTGCGAAGGCTCCTGCCGCTGAAGCAAAGCCCGAAGCGAAAAAAGAGGCGCCGACAGCAAAGGCCGCCGCTCCGAAGGAAGGCGCGCCCGCAGGCGCCGGAGCAGCAGGCGCCGCCACGCCCGCAGTGGCGAAGCGCACCGCCGCGGAGAAGGCGGCGAGGCAGGCGCTGAAGCATCGCGCCCGCAACCGGGCTGTTGCATCCGGCCTGAAGACGTTCATCACCAAGGCCGAAAGGCTCATCGTGGCGAAGGACCTGAACGCTGCAGGCATTGCTGTGGAGCAGGCGCTCCGCGCCCTGGACCGCGCCGCGAAGAAGGGCATCATCCACCCGAACAATGCCGCGCGCCGCAAGTCCCGCCTGATGCACAAGCTGAACATCGGCAAGGTCTCCGCCTCAAAGAACTAGTCGCCGAGCGACACCGCGAGACGTCGAAGCCCCCGGGCATTCCGCCCGGGGGCTTTTTATTGCAAGTTGGCTGGAGGTGACTTAACCCTTAGCCTCCCGATGCGGCATCGGGGCCGAAGTTCCGGCCAGAGGAGAGATCTCGGTGGACCTCGACCTTCATGTCCTGAGAAGGAAGGGGCATTTCGCTGGACTGGGCAGGGCGTTCGGGGTGTTCAACGAAGTGGCCCTCGCCTGGTGTGCTCCTTCCTAGGAACTACGTGAGGGAGAAGAGGGAGAGGTCTCTTTCTGCCATCCGGGTGTTGACAGAAGCGGAACGTCCGTTCTATCCTGCGAAGCAGAACGAGCGTTCGGTAGGGAAGGTCCAGGGAGCAAGGGAAGAGAGTCGGAGATTTCTGAATCTCCCGGCCGTGCTCCATGAACCTTGTACCCTGAACCCATTCAAAGGGGAGTAGAGAGACCATGAAAGAGCTTTCGACGAAGCAGAAGTCAATCTTGAAGTACGTGCAGGGATTCATCGAAAAGAAGGGCTATCCGCCCTCGGTGCGCGATATCCAGGCGGCGTGCAAGATCAGCTCAACATCGGTGGTGGACTACAATCTGCGCCTGCTGGAGCGCGGCGGCTTCCTGCGCCGCGCGGGCGAGGTGGCGCGCGGCATCACGCTGGGCGCGAAGGCGGCGCTCAAGCGGCCCGGCATCATCGAGGTGCCGCTGCTGGGAGCCATCGCCGCCGGAGCGCCGATACCGGTGCCGGAGGCGGAGACGTGGAAGCAAGCGCCGGAGGAGACGGTGGAGGTCCCCGAAGCGATGGTGCGCGGGAAGGACGAGGTCTACGCCCTGCGCGTGAAGGGCACGTCCATGATTGACGCGCTCATCAACGACGGCGATACGGTGCTGCTGCGCTTCCAGAAGTCGGCGGACCGGGGCGATATGATCGTGGCCTGGCTGAAGGATGAGAAAGAGACGACGCTGAAGAAGTATTTTCCGGAGGACGGACGCGTGCGGCTCCAGCCGGCGAATGCGACGATGAAGCCGATTTACGTTGATCCCAAGAACCTTGAGATCCAGGGGAAAGTGGTGGGCGTGATCCGGGGGCTGTAGGCGCGGCTGGGTTCCGGGAGGCAAAACGAACCCTTCCGCATGTGCGGAAGGGTTCTTCGTTTCTCTGGGGCCGTCTCGGAGGTTAGTCGGACGAAGGAAGGGCGCGGGGCTGTTGGACCTGCATCTCTTCGTCGTTGGCGAAGAGGGTGCCCTCGCCGGCCTTGGTGCAGAGCACCTGGATGCCGGACTTTTCGGCTACGTAGCGTCGGCCTAGCTGGATCGCCATGTTCGATAACTCCCTTGAGGTTAGCTCTTCAGTTTGAGTTCGATCTTCTTGCCGTCTGCGTGCTTGCAAAAGAGGGACGCGTCCCCGCCGCGGGTCACGATGACCTCAGCGCCGCACCTCTCGCACATATACCGCTTGCCTGTAGCTGCTGGCACACCGGCCTCCTACTGTGATGAACGGGATTGCCCTTCAGGGCCAAAGCATCCCATATGATACCGGGGTGAAAATCCACCGTCAATCACACTCGGGCGTAAACGGTCACGCAGAGGCGGCGGCCTTGGCCCGGTTGGCGCGCTCAAGGTGGACGACGAGGAGCGACATATCGGCGGGGTTGACGCCCATGATCCGCGAGGCCTGGCCGATGGTGGCGGGTCGGAAGCGCTGGAGCTTCTGCAGGGCCTCCGTGCGCAGTCCCGTCACGGAGGAGTAGTCGAAGCTCTCCGGCACGGGCCACTCCTCCAGCCGCCGGACGCGCTCCACCTGGCGGCGCTGCTTCTCCACGTAGCCCTGGTACTTCGCCAGGACCTCCACCTCTTCCACCACGTCCTCCGGGAGGTCGGGCGCGCCGAGGGCGATGGCGACGAGGGTTTTATAGCTGACGTTCTGCCGCCGCAGGAACTCCAGGGCATCCATGTTCTTGCCGAGGGGCATGCAGCCGAGATCGCGGAGGAGGGCTTCGATGCGGTCGCTGGGGTTCACGGAGGCGCGGGAGAGGCGCGATAGCTCGGCGGCGATGGCGTCGCGCTTGCGCTCGACGTGCCGGTGGCGCTCGGCGGCGATCAGCCCCAGGCGGTGGCCGATGGGCGTGAGGCGGAGGTCGGCGTTGTCCTGGCGCAACAGGAGCCGGTACTCGGCGCGGGAGGTGAGGAGGCGGTACGGCTCCTCCAGGTCGTGCGTCACCAGGTCGTCGGTCATGACGCCGATGTAGGCCTGGTCGCGGCCCAGGACGAGGGGCGCTTCGCCCACGGCGCGAAGGGCGGCGTTGACGCCGGCGATGATGCCCTGGCCGGCGGCCTCTTCGTAGCCGGAGGTGCCGTTGATCTGCCCGGCTAAGTAGAGGCCGGGGACGGACTTGCACTCCAGGGTGACCTTGGTCTGGTTCGGCGGGACGAAGTCGTATTCGATGGCGTAGCCGATGCGCATGACCTCGGCGCGCTCGAGGCCGGGGATGGTGCGGAGCATGCCGATCTGCACGTCTTCCGGCAGGCTCGTGTTCGCGCCCTGGACGTAGACCTCGTTGGTCTCCCATCCCTCCGGCTCCAGGAAGAGGCCGTGGGCGGGCTTTTCGCGGAAGCGGTGGATCTTATCTTCGATGGAGGGGCAGTAGCGCGGCCCGCGCGATTGGATGGCGCCGTTGAACATCGGCGCGCGGTGGAGGTTTTGAAGGATGAGCTGGTGGGTGCGGGTGTCGGTGTGCACCTGGTAGCAGGGCAGCTGCTGCCGCCAGGGCGTGGGCGCGCCGAGGGGATAGACGGGATTCGGCTCCAGGATCCAGCCCTGGGGAGGGCGGCCGTAGTAGAAGCCGAAGTGGATCGGCGCATCGCTCGGCGGCTGAAGCTCCGTCTTCGAGAAGTCTATCGTGCGGGCGTCAACGCGCGGCGGCGTGCCGGTTTTCAGGCGGCCCAGGGCGAGCCCCCAGGAACGGAGGCAATCGGAGATGCCCAGGGCGGGCGGCTCGCCTGCGCGTGAGGCGGCGGCGCGCGCTTCGCCGGTGATGGTCTGCCCCTGGAGCGACGTGCCGGTGGTGAGGACGAGCGTCTTCGATTCGTAGACCTGCCCGGTGGGCGTCTCCAGTCTGAAGGTCTCGTGGGGACAGGCGAGTGGGTCGCGGGAGGGGCCTTTGGAGAGGCCCTTCACCATCGCCTGCTTGAGGGTGAGGTTCGGCTGGCGCTCTAGGGTCTTCTTCATCTCCAGCATGTAGAGCCGCTTATCGGCCTGGGCGCGCGGTACCTGGACGGCGGGGCCTTTGCCGGTGTTCAGCATCCGTATCTGGATGAAGGTCCGGTCCGTGGTGCGGGCCATCTGGCCGCCGAGGGCGTCTAGCTCCCGGACGACGTGCCCCTTGGCCGGGCCGCCGATGGAGGGGTTGCACGGCATGAGCGCGATGGTGTCCAGGTTCATGGTCACCAGGAGCGTCGTGCGCCCCATGCGCGCCGCGGCGAGGGCGGCTTCGCAGCCGGCGTGGCCCGCGCCGATGACAGCGACGTCGAAGATATGGGAGGACATGGCGGATATTTTATCAGGCCTATGATCCTCTGCGGCACTTCTATCGAGCCAGCATTTACAATTGCCTCCATGGAACATCCTGCCTCCGGCCCCAAACAGCCCATCCGGGAGCGCGTCTGGCGCGCCATGCAGGAGGCGCGGGTCGCGCGCTTCCCCGGCGCCGTGGGGCGCATCCCCAACTTCGTTGGGGCGGAGCGGGCAGCGGCGCGCGCGGCGAATTTGGAGGCGTGGAAGCGGGCGCAGGTGCTGAAATGCAACCCCGATTCGCCGCAGTTGGCGCTCCGCAAGCGCGCCTTGCAGGAGGGGAAGCTCGTCTACATGGCGGTGCCGCGCCTGGCGAGCGAGAGGCCCTTCATCGAGCTTGACCCGGCGCGCCTCGGCGGCACGTTCCACGATGCCGCAAGCATCAAGGGCGCGGCGCACCTGGGCAGGCCCGTTGCGCTGGAGGAGATGCGTCCCGTTGACCTCATCGTCTGCGGCTCCGTGGCGGTGAATCGCAAGGGAGCGCGCATCGGAAAGGGTGGCGGCTACTCCGACCTGGAGTTCGCCCTGGCGGCGGAGGCGGGGCTTATCACCAAACACACGGTAATCATCACTACGGTCCATGCCCTGCAGGTGCTGGATGAGGAGTTGCCCATGACGGCGCACGATATCCCGCTGGACGCCATCGTGACGCCGGGGGAGACGATCCTCTGCAAGCCGCCCTACAAGCGGCCCAAGGGCATCTACCGGGGGATGCTCCCGGCGGAGAAGCGAGCCGAGATACCGGTCCTGGCCCGGATGAAAACGTAGGGGTGACCGCTCCGGTGCTGCACCCGGAGTCGTTCGGAAACGAGCAGTCGCCCTTCCTCGTTACTTCTTCCCCAGCGCCTTCGCCATCGCCTCGCCCAGCTTGGCGGGGCTGTCCACCATGGTGACACCGGCCGCTTTCAGGGCCGCGACCTTCGCGGTGGCGGTGCCCGCCGCGCCGGTGATGATGGCGCCGGCATGGCCCATGCGGCGGCCCGGAGGCGCGGAGCCGCCCGCGATGAAGCCGACCATCGGCTTCTTGACGTGCTTCTTGATGTACTCCGCGGCGTCCTGCTCCTTGGAGCCCCCGATCTCGCCGATCATGACGATTGCTTCGGTCGCCTTGTCCTCGTTGAACAGCTTCAGGACGTCCACAAAGTTGGTGCCGGAGACGGGATCGCCGCCGATGCCGACGCAGGTGGACTGGCCGATCTTGCGTTCCGTCAGCTGGGCTACCGCCTCATAGGTGAGAGTGCCGCTGCGGGAGACGACGCCGACATTGCCCGGCATATGGATGCTGCCCGGCATGATGCCGATCTTGCACTTCTCCCCGGGGTTGATGACACCGGGGCAATTGGGCCCCACGAGTCGCGTCTTGCGGCCCTGGAGGTAGCGCACCACCTTCACCATGTCCAGCACGGGGATGCCCTCCGTGATGCAGGCGGCGAAATCGAGGTCGGCGTCCGCCGCTTCGAGGATGGCGTCCGCCGCGAAGGTGGGCGGGACGAAGATCATGGTGGCGTTGGCGCCGGTCTGCTTCACCGCCTCAGAGATGGTGTTGAAGACGGGAATGCCCAGGTGGGTGGTGCCGCCCTTGCCGGGGGTGACGCCCGCGACGATGTTGGTGCCGTAATCGCGGCACTTCTCTGTGTGGAACGACCCATCGTTGCCGGTGATGCCCTGCACGAGGAGCCGCGTCTGCTTTCCAACCAAGATACCCAAAGGAGTCCTCCGGAGGTAATTTCCCTATAAGGGGTGTTCACGCCGCCTGTCACCCTCATCTCTCGGGCTTCGCTCGAGTTCCTCTCCCCTCAAGGGCGAGGAGCGGTTGGTGTGACGCGACGACGACGTCATATTTAGGCGGCTTTGACTGCCTTTTCGGCGGCCTCTTGTAAATCGTTGGCGATGATGACCTTCAGGCCCGATTCGCGCAGGAGCTTGAGGCCCTCTTCGGCGTTGGTGCCGCGCATGCGGACCACCAGGGGCACGTTGATGCCCTTCTCCTTGACGGCGGCGATGATGCCGCGCGCCGCAACGTCGCAGCGCAGGATGCCGCCGAAGATGTTGACCAGGACCTTCTTCACCTTCTTGTCCGAGAGCAGGATAAGGAAGGCGGCCTTGACCTTGTCTTCGCTGGCGCCGCCGCCCACATCCAGGAAGTTGGCGGGCTGGGAGCCCATGAGCTTGATGATGTCCATCGTCGCCATGGCCAGGCCCGCGCCGTTGACCATGCAGCCCACATCGCCGTCAAGGCGGATGTAGTTCACGTCGGCCTCGCTGGCCTTCACGTCCAGCGGGTCCTCCTGGCCGATGTCGCGCAGGGCCTCCAGGTCCTTGTGGCGGAAGAGCGCGTCGTCGTCCAGGTTGATCTTGGCGTCGGCGGCCAGGATGCGCCCATCGGTGGTGATGACCAGGGGATTGACCTCGGCCATGCTGGCGTCCGTGGCGATGAAGAGCTTGTAGAGATTTTCGAAGAAGGCGGCGGCGGGGCGCATGAGCGAAGGCTCGATGTTCAGGCCTGTGGCGAGCTTGCGCCCCATGAAGCCCTGGAAGCCGATGATGGGGTCCACGGCCAGGCGCACGATCTTCTCCGGCGTCTTGGCGGCCACCTCTTCGATGTCCATGCCGCCAGCCTCGCTGGCGATGAAGACGGCCGTCTTCATGGACGGCTCGACGATGATGCTGGCGTAGAGCTCCTTCTTGATGCCGATAGCCTCTTCCACCAGGAGCTTGTCCACCGGCACGCCCTCCGGGCCGGTCTGGTGCGTCACCAGCCGCTTGCCCAGGAGGCCCTTGGCGAAGGCCTCGCCCTCCTCCGGCGACTTGACGACTTTGACGCCGCCCGCTTTGCCGCGCCCGCCGGCGTGCACCTGCGCCTTCACGACGCCTTTGCCGCCGATCGCGCGGAGCTTGGCCGCCACCTCAGCCGGGGTGGACGCCACGGAGCCCTTGGGGACCGTGACACCGTACTTCGCGAACAACTCCTTAGCCTGATACTCGTGGAGTTTCACTCGCTGCTCCTCTACAGATGATCCCGTTTGCGCCAGGCACACCGCGATACGGCATGTTGTTTGGCGCGAGGGCTATTGTACACGTTTCAAGGAGACGGCGGAACGGACGAAACTGCTTACCGCATGCGGTTGATTTCCTTGTAGCGGAAGCAGTCCACCGTGTGGTCGTTCACCATGCCCGCCGCCTGCATGCAGGCGTAGCAGATGGTGGACCCCACAAACTTGAAGCCGCGCCCCAGAAGCGCCTTGCTCATGGCGTCCGACTCCTTGGAAGTAGCCTGGAAATCCTTCAAGCTGCGCATGCTGTTCACGATGGGCTTGCCGCCCGTGAACTGCCAGATATAGGAATCGAAGGAGCCGAACTCCTTCTGCACCTCAAGGAAGCGCTGGGCGTTGACGATGGCGGCGGTGATCTTGGCGCGGTTGCGCACGATGCCCGCGTCCGCCATCAAGCGGTTGAAATCCCCGGCTCCGTACTTCGCGACCTTTTTCGGGTCAAAGCGGTCGAAGGCTTTGCGGAAGTTCTCCCGCTTGTTGATGATCGTCTGCCAGCTGAGGCCCGCCTGCATGCCGTCTAGGACGATGACCTCGAACCACTTCCTATCGTCGTGGAGCGGGACGCCCCACTCTTCATCGTGGTACTTCATCATGAGGGGGTTGTTCCCCGGCCATGGACAGCGGACGATTTCCTTGGGGGACATGGGACTCCTCCCCCGCCCTAGGATTTTCTTGGACACGGAATTGGGGCATGATGCCACAAACTCAAGGAGGTGTCCATGATGGATGGAAAGGGCGAGGGAGCACTTG
>VGPF01000037.1 GCA_016875535.1 Chloroflexota bacterium | reverse complement strand
AGCGGAAGGAAGGTGTGCCCCCACTTGACGCCCGCCATGGACTCGGCGAGATCTCGGAGCCAGCCGATGAGGGATTCCACCAGGCCGTAGAGGCGGGAGGTGGGGACCAGTTTCATGCGGCGGACGGCGAGGAAGGCAATGAGGAGGACGAGGCCCATCGTGCACCAGGCGGCGATGAGGCTGTTGGTGATATCCCACTTGCCGAATATCTGATTGCCGACGGTCTCCGCGGCAAGCTGAACGTGGGCGATGGGAGAGTTGAGGAAGAGCCGGCCTAAAACGGTGGCGACCACAGCGAGCAAGACGAAGAGCCAGATTTTCTGCTTACTGCTCAACCCGAATCTCCCGGCTACTTGCCCTCGTCCAGCCTATCGGCTTGATACAAGGGCAACAGCAATTTGTAGAGTCCATAAAAACCGGCCGCTCCGCCAAGCGCCAACCCAATCAGGATAAAGAGCGGCTTTGTATCCAGCCATTTATCCAAAAAGTATCCTCCGACGACACCTCCAACGATGCACAGTCCGAAATACCACCCGAATCCCAGGAGCCGGAGGACATCAACCATCCGGATAAGTCTGGGCTCTTGACCCGGCGGGCGATTGGCCTTGTGCATTTTATCACAACTTCTTTTGCTGTCAACAAAGTTGAAGCAGGACGGTTGGACTAGGCGACGGCGCAGATTCTAGCAGAAGAACGGGCCGGAATGAACACCGGCAAAAAGAGAGGAACGCCTTACTTTTTGCCCTTGCTCTGGTCGTCTTCTCTGCCCAGGCCGCTAAGGTCCAAGCCCTCGATGAAGTTCTTGAAGGCGGACATCCGCTTCAGCTCTTCTTCGTCAACCACCTTGCCGGGGGTTTCGGCCAGCTTGGCCTCAGCCGCGGTGATGGGCTTGCCCGTCTCCTTATCCAAGAGGAGGCCGGCTTTGCTCATCACAGACTCATCGGCAAAGATGGGGGCTTTGACGCGGACGGCCAGGGCAAGAGCATCGCTGGGGCGCGAGTCAATCTCCATGGTCTGGCCATTGACGGTGAGGACGATCTTGGCGAAGAAGGTATCGTTCTGAAGATCGCTGACGACGATGCTGGTAACGATACCGCCCAGCTGGCCGATGAGGTTCTTGAGCAGATCATGGGTCAGGGGGCGAGGGACGGTGACATCCTGCAGTTTCACGGCAATGGCATCGGCCTCAGCAGGGCCGATCCAGATGGGGAGATAGCGGTCGGCCGACTTCTCCTTAAGGATGACGACGCGCTGGTAATTGACTAGGCTGACGCGGATGCTATCTATGGTCATTTCGATCATGGCGTGCGCCCCGGTGAGAGGGAGTCATGCCATTCTACGCCCGCGCCATACCCAGGTCAACGAAAGTGTGGCGATACACAAGGGCGGCGCAGGAGCTAGCGCCCGGCGGCGCGCTGGATATCGCCGCGCAGGCGCTCGGCGACTTTGCGCGAGGCCTGGGCGAAGTCCTTGCCCTTTGCGGCGTAGAGAGTTTCCCGGGAAGAGTTGACGATAATGCCGCCGCCGTTGGCATCGAGGCCGCCGCGGACGGAGGCGATGAGGTCGCCGCCTTGGGCGCCGATGCCGGGAAGGAGGAGCGGCATATCAGGGCAGAGTTCGCGGACGCGCTTCAGCTCAACGGGCTGGGTTGTCCCAGTGACAAGGCCGATGTTGCCCTTTAGGTTCCAGGCCTTGGCCTTAAGGGCCACCTGCTCAAAGAGCGGCCTGCCGCCGACAACGAGGTCCTGAAAATCGGCGCCACCTTTGTTAGAGGTGCGGCATAGGACAAGGACGCCTCTGTCCGTGTAGTCAATGAAGGGCTGAACGGAGTCAGAGCCCATATAAGGCGCGACGGTGGCGGCATCGAAACCCCAGACTTCGAAGACGGCTTTCGCATATGCGGCAGAGGTGTTGCCGATATCCCCGCGCTTACCATCGCCGATGGTGACCACGTCTTTGGGGATGACCTTGATCACTTGCTGGAGGGCTTTCCAGCCGTCTATGCCGAGGGCCTCATAGAAGGCGAGGTTGGGCTTATAGGCGCAGACGAGGTCTTTGGTCGCTTCGACGATCTCACAGAGGAAGGTGGCGACGGGCATCTCCGGCATCAGCTTGGGGTCCGGATCGAGGCCGATGCAGAGCATGGAGCCGTTGCGCCGGGCGGCTGAATGGAGCTTCTGAACGAAGGAGAACATCGGATAGAGATTATACCGCATGGGTTAACGGGGGCAGAAAGGTTCAAGGAGCAGGGAGCAAGGGTGAAGTCTCTGAACGAGTGGCGTTCTGCCGCCCCGTAGCCCAACAGGTATGCTAAACTTTCCAGGGTAATCCAAGGAGCGCATCGTGGGTCACTTACGCTATCTGACATCTGGAGAATCGCACGGGCAGGGATTGAACGCCATCGTGGAAGGCATCCCGGCCGGCGTCCCCCTTTCCGAGGCCTACCTGGCCAAGGACCTGGCGCGGCGGCAGAAGGGCTACGGGCGCGGCGGGCGGATGAAGATCGAGAAGGACGAGGCGAAGATACTCTCGGGCGTGCGCCACGGCGTGACCTTGGGCAGTCCCATCGCGCTGTGGATCCAGAACCGCGACTGGGAGAACTGGCAGACGCCGATGAGCATCACGCCCATCACGGCGGAGCTCAATCGCATCACGCGCCTGCGACCGGGCCACGCCGACCTGGCGGGCATCTTGAAATACAACCAGAAGGATGTGCGCAACATTCTGGAGCGCGCCAGCGCCCGCGAAACGGCGGCGCGGGTGGCGGCCGGAGGCATCGCGAAGCGATTCCTGGAGGAGTTCGGCATCGTCTTCCATTCGCACGTCCTCACCATCGCCGACGTAGCATCGCAGCCGAAGGGGCCCATTGACTGGCAGCGCGTTGAGCAATCGGAAGTGCGCTGCGCCGACCCGGAGGCGGAGGCGAAGATGATCAAGGTCATTGACGCGGCGAAAGAGGCCAAGGACACCGTCGGCGGCATCTTTGAAGTCATCGCCGAGGGGCTGCCGATCGGCCTTGGAAGCCACATCCATTGGGACAAGAAGCTCGATGGGCGCATCGCTCAGGCGCTGATGAGCATCCACGCCGTGAAGGGCGTGGAGATCGGAAGCGGCTTTGAGCAGACGCGGCTCTTCGGGTCGAAGGTGCATGACATCATCGAGCCGTGGGGGGGCGGCGGGCCGAAGTGGAAGCGGCGCTCCAACCAGGCGGGCGGGCTGGAAGGCGGGATGACGAACGGCCAGCCGGTGGTGGCGCGGGTGGCCATCAAGCCCATCTCCACGCTGGGGAAGCCGCTGCCATCCGTGGACTTTGAGACGGGCGAGGTGGTGCAGGCGCACTTTGAGCGGAGCGATGTCTGCCAGGTGCCGCCCGGCTGTATCGTAGGCGAGGCGATGCTGGCGCTGGTGCTGGCGGACGCCTTCCTGGAGAAGTTTGGGGGCGACCACCTGGACGAGACGCGGCGCAATCACGAGGGGTATATGAAGCAGACGGGGCAGGCACGGTAACGGAATACTCGGGGAGATAGTAGACCCGCTCGCTTCCCGGCGGTCCCGATGTGGAATCGGGATGAAGACAACCGTGAACGCTCCCCGAAGGTCCGGGGGCTTCGACAGGGTGACAGAGGGCGAGATGCCGAACAACATCATTCTTATCGGCTTTTCATTCACCGGCAAGACGCAGGTGGGCAAACGACTCGCCACGCGCCTAGGCTGGCCCTTCCTGGACACCGACGACATGGTGGAGAAGCGGTACGGGAAGCCTATTGACGAAATCTTCGCCACAAAGGGCGAGGCCTTCTTCCGCGAGCTGGAGCGCGAGGCGCTCATGCAGGCCTGCGGCCGCACGAACGTCGTTATCTCCACGGGCGGCGGCGCCATCATTGACCCGGGCAACCGCGAGCTGATGCGGAAATCCGGCGTGGTCATCTGCCTGGAGGCGCAGCCGGAGGCGATCCACCAGCGGATGCAGGAATCGGCGCGGCGCAACGCCTCCGAAAACGTGCGCCCCCTGCTGAAGACGGACAACCCCCTGGAGGCGATCAAGAACCTGAAGGAGCACCGCCAGGCCTATTACGGCGTGGCCGATTGGACAGTGCATACGGACAAGCTGAGCCAGCAAGAGGTCATCGAAGAGGCGCTGCGCGGTTACAACTACTCGCGGCGGGCGGCGCAGCCGACGCGGAGGGCGACGGCGGCCTCCTACACGGTGCATACCGGCAGCGCGACGTGCCACGGCTATGTGGGCTGGGGCATCCTGCGGGACCTGGGCAAGCGGATGCGCGAGGCGGGACTGAGCGGCACGGCCTTCGTCATCGCCGATTCCGCCGTCTGGAAGCTCTACGGCGGAACGGTCTCCGATTCGCTCTTCAACGATAAATTCACGATCCAGCACTTCGAGGCGCCGCCGGGAGAGGGGAGCAAGTCGCTGGCGATGGCGGAGAAGATCTACCGCTGGCTGGCCTCGCACAAGGCGGAGCGCAAGCACGCGATCGTGGCCCTCGGCGGCGGCGTCGCGGGCGACCTGGCGGGCTATGTGGCGGCGACGCATGTTCGCGGGATGCCGTGGGTAGGCGTGCCGACGACGATGCTGGCGATGGTGGACTCCTCCATCGGCGGCAAAACGGCGGTGAACCTGCCCGACGGGAAGAATCTGGTGGGAGCCTTCCACCAGCCGCGATTGGTCATGGCTGATACGCAGACGCTGACGACCCTGCCCAAGCGGGAGCTTATTTCAGGCTGGGCCGAAGTGGTAAAGCACGGCCTCATCTTGGACAAGGACCTCTTTGACTTTACCCGCGCCGAGACGAAGAAGCTTCTGGCGCTGGAGCCGAAGGTGACAACGGAGATCGTGCGGCTGAGCGCGGCGATCAAGGCGCGGGTGGTGAGCGAGGACGAGCGGGAGTCCGGCTCCGGGCCGCGTACGCTGTTGAACTACGGCCACACCATAGGCCACGCGCTGGAGACGGCGCTGAACTATGAGGGGCTGCTGCACGGAGAGGCGGTCTCCATCGGCATGATGGGGGAGGCGCACATCTCCCAGCGCATGGGCCTGCTGACGGCGGACGAGGTGAAGGAGCAGCGCGGGGCGCTGGAGGCCTTCGGCCTGCCGATGAAGTCGCCGCCGGTGGACGCGGCGGCGCTGCGGCGCGCGATGGCGCTGGACAAGAAGGTGGCGGACAAGCGCATCGCCTGGGTGCTGCTGCAGGGGCTGGGCCACGCCGTGGTGCGGAGCGACGTGCCGGAGGGGCTGGTGGAAGAGGCGATACGGGAAGTAGTTGGGTAGCTTTAGCCGCGTTTTTTCTGACTGCCATCCGCCACTTCCGTTATCCACTCGCACGGCACTAGACTGCCCGGCATGCCGGGCATCATCTTTGAGATTCCAGACAAAGACGGCGTGCCTGTTAGTCTCTCGGAGAGCACCCTTCTGCACATCAGGTGGCGTCATCCGGAGATGGACAATCACGCGTCCGCCATTCAGGAAGTCATCCGCGATCCCACATTGATTACACGCGACACTCCTGGCTCTCTTCATTTTTCCAGACTTGGAGCCACAAAGGGGAAATATCACTCCCTCTATCTGAATGTGGTGGTAAGATATAGCCTGAGCGATGAGGGAATCAAAGGTCAGGTGAAGACGGCTTACTTTAGATCAGTGCCGCCTAAAGGAGAACTCTTATGGATGAAGAGACCTTGAGGGCTAACGTACGAGCGGCTAACCGCAACTGGCTTGCCTCCGTTCAAAAGCAGACTTTCGAGATGGATTACGACGCGGGGGCCGATGTTCTCTACGCCTCGTTCGGTCCGCCACAGGAAGCCTTTTCCATGGACGCAGATAGCAACGGCTCAGTCCTGCTGCGAATCAAGCTAGACACCTACGAAATCGTCGGCTTTGACATCATCTCGCTCAAAGAGAACTTCCTTAAAAGCTCCAGAGAAGCTGAAATGGCATTCCGCCCGATCCTTGAGTCATTTGGGGACGGTGATTGGTTCGTCACTATCTCGCCGGCTTCCAAGGATACTCAAGCAATCTTCCGCCTCTTTATCCCTAAGCTCATCTCCGAAATGGCAGGCGATTTAGTCGCCGCCTGAGCATGCTCCGCTTCTCCCTCCTCTCTCCCTCTTCCTCCCGCGCACGCGCAGGCTTGCTAACCACGCCCCACGGCCAGGTACCGACGCCGGCTTTCATGCCCGTCGGCACGCAGGCGGCAGTGAAGGCGGTGACGCCGGAGGACCTGCGCGCGGCTGGCGCGACTATCGTCCTCTCCAACACCTACCACCTCTACCTGCGCCCTGGAGTGAAGCTCATCGAGCAGTTCGGCGGGCTGCATCGTTTCATGGGATGGGACGGGCCGATCCTCACGGATAGCGGCGGCTTCCAGGTCTTCAGCCTGGGCCATATGCGCAAGCTGACGGAGGAGGGCGCCACCTTCCGCTCCCACATAGACGGCTCGGAGCACCGGCTGACGCCGGAGCTGGCGGTGGCCTACCAAGAGGCACTTGGCAGCGATATCGCGATGGTGCTGGACCACTGTCCGGCCTACGGCGAATCGCCGGAGGCGATCGCGGAGGCGACGGAGCGGACGCACCGCTGGGCGGAGCGTTCGCTCAAGGCGCAGAGGCGGGGCGACCAGGCGCTCTTCGCCATCGTGCAAGGCGGGTGGTCGAGCGACCTGCGCAGAGAATCGGCGCGAAGGCTGGCGGGGATGGGCTTTCCCGGCTACGCCATCGGCGGGGTGAGCGTCGGCGAGCCGAAGGCGCTGGCTTACCGGGCCGTGGAGGATGCGGAGCCGCACCTGCCGAAGGAGAAGCCGCGCTACCTGATGGGCGTCGGCTCGCCGGAGGACCTGGTCCAGTGCATCGCGCGCGGCATAGATCTCTTCGATTGCGCCCTGCCGACTCGGGTGGCGCGCAACGGCAGCCTCTTCACCCGCCAGGGGCGCGTGAGCATCCGCAACGCGAAGCACCGCGATATGGATGCGCCCTTCGACGCCTCATGCGACTGCTATGCATGCAAGACCTTTTCGGCGGCCTATCTGCACCACCTCTTCAAGTCGGACGAGATCCTCTATCACCGCCTGGGGACGATCCACAACCTGCGCTTCATCCTGCGCCTGATGGAGGAGTCGCGCGCGGCGATCCTGGGCGGGACGTTCGACGCATTCGCCAGGGCCTTCCTGGACGGCTACAAGAGCACGGACGAAGAGACGCGCCTGGAGCAGAAGGGCAAGTGGGCGGCGGCGCGAGAGGCGCGCGGACTGCAGGAAGAGTAGTCCCGCGCTAGGAGCGCAGGTACTGCCGGAACCAGTCCAGCGTGTCTTTCCATGCAGTCGCGGCGGCGGTGGGATTGTAGGCGCCGCCCGTATCGTTGAAGAAGGCGTGGCCCGCGCCCTGGTAGACGTTCATCTTGTAGGTCTTGCCGCCGTCCTTCAGCGCCGTCTCCAGCTGGGGGATGCCCGCGTTGATGCGCGCGTCCGTCCCGCCATAGACGCCCAGGACGGCGGCGCGGATATTGGCGACTTCGCCGGCGGGCGGGCCGGAGCCGTAGAAGGGCGCGGCGGCCTTGATATCCGGGTTGCGCGCGCAGAGGAGCCAGACCATCCCTCCGCCGAAGCAGAAGCCCATCGCGCCGACACGATCGGCACGGACGTAGCTGAGGCTTTGCAGATACTTCACGCCGCCGTTCATGTCCTCCACCAGGCGCGCGGTGTTGGCATTGCCCAACGCGGCCTGGATGCGCGCCGCATCGGTGACGTTGGCGGTGCCGCCTTCCCGGGAGACGAGGTCAAGGGCGAGGGCAACATACCCCTCCTTAGCGAAGCGGCGCGCGACGTCCTGGAAGTGGTCGAGCATGCCGCGATTTTCGTGGATTACCAGGACGGCGGGGTATTGCCCGGCGGCCTTTGGGCGCGCCAGATAGCCCAAGAGCGTCACATCGGCGTTCTTGAAGGAGACGGCCCCAGCCTCGATGGCCGGATCGTTCGGGGAGACGGAGACGGCGCCGGTAGAGGGAGCAGTCGTCGGCGCGGGCGGGCGAGTGGCCGTGGGCGAAGGGGCCGCCGTTGCCGTGGGGGCAAGGGTCGGGGCTGTGGTATTCGTCGGCTGGGGGGCGCTGGTGGCCGTAGGGGCCGAAGTTGGCGCAGAGGCGTCATCGGAGGTGCAGCCCATGGTGACCGCCAGGGCTACTCCAGCGGCAAGGCTGCCTGTGAGGAGTGTGAGGCGGCGTATAAGCTCTTTGTAGGTGATGTGCCCTTCCTTGTACGCCTCCGCATTCTCTTCCGCGATGTACCGCCCCATGTAGCCCATAGGAGTCCCCTTTGCGCGCAGGATTGTCACGCTCGGCAGAGTATACGCCCGCGCGCAGCGCGAGGTTTCATCGAAAAAAGAAGGCCCCGCATGCGGGGCCTTCTGTATGCCGACTGGGAGGGCGCGAAGGTTAGCGCGAGCCGCCGGCCACGGCGGGGACGATGCTGACCTCGTCGCCATCCTTGATGGCGGTATCGAGGCCGCCCATGAAGCGCACGTCCTCCGTGTTCACGTAGATGTTCACGAAGCGGTGCAGCTCCCCGCTATTGTCCACGATGCGCGCCTTGACGCCTGGGAACTGCTTCTCCAGGTTGTTCAATACATCCTTCAGCGAGCCGCCTGGGACGTTGACAACGTCCGCGCCGTTGGTCACCCGGCGAAGGGGTGTGGGGATACGTACGATTGCGCTCATGCCTGCTCCTTATGCCGTTCGGCGATCGTGTAGTGTGATTCGAGCTAGCCCGCGATGATGTCCCCACCCAACGGGTCCACCCGGACGCCCTTGCTGCGGACCCAATCGAGCCCGCGCTTGATGTCCTTCTCGGCGCCCTCAAGCTCCAGGACGACCCAGCCCTGGACGTCCGAGACCTCGGCGCGGCGGATGTTGGTGATGACATCGAAAGTGATGCCCAACAGATAGATAACCGGCTCTTCGACCTTATCGGCGGGGAAGGTGAACTTTACCCTAGTCTTCATAAGAGCCTCCGCCCCGGTTCATAGTTTTCGCCATCATCATACTCACTCGGCCCCCTGATGGGAACTGCTATTTCGATTCGAGCGCCTTCTTGAAGGATGCGAGGGTCGGCTGGACCACCAGCGGGCGCACGGTATCCTCCACCACTTCCTGAGTCTTGAGGCCGTTGCCCGTCACATAGACCACCGTCAACTCCTTGGGTTTCAGGACGCCTGAGGCGGCAAGCCGCTTGAGGCCGGAGATGACGACGCCGGCCGCTGTTTCCGCGAAGATGCCTTCCGTCTCCGCCAGGAGCTTGATGCCCTCAATGACCTCCGGGTCCGTGACCGCAGTCGCGGAGCCGTGGGAGTCTTTGAGCACCTTGAGCGCGTAGAAACCATCGGCCGGGTTGCCGATGGCGAGGGACTTGGCGATAGTGTTCGGCTTCACGGGCTTCACATCCATCACGCCCTCGCTAAAGGCGGTCACCACCGGCGAGCAGCCCTGGGGCTGGACCATGTGGACGCGCGTCTGGACCTTGTCTATGAGGCCGATGTCCTTGAACTCGTTCAGGCCCTTCCAGACCTTGGTGAGGAGGGAGCCGGAGGCGACGGGGACGATGACGTTGTCCGGCGCGCGCCAGCCGAGCTGCTCGGCCACTTCATAGCCAAGGGTCTTGCTCCCTTCGGCGTAGAAGGGGCGGACGTTGATGTTCACGAAGGCCCATTTGAAGTTATCGGCCACTTCACTGCAGAGGCGGTTCACCTCATCGTAGTTGCCGTTCACCGCCACAACCGTGGGCCCATAAATGGAAGCGCCGACGATCTTGACCTTCTCCAGGTCGGCGGGGATGAAGACGAAGGACTTCATGCCAGCCTTGGCGGCGTGGGCGGCGACGCTGCCCGCCAGGTTCCCCGTGGAGGCGCAGGCCAGCACGTCAAAGCCCATCTGCCGCGCGACGGTGGAGGCGACGGCGACGACCCGGTCCTTGAAGGAGTAGGTCGGATTTACGCAGTCGTTCTTTATGTAAAGGTTTTCCAGCCCCAGCTTCCGGCCTAGATTTTCAGCCTTGACCAGTGGCGTCATACCGGCGTGCATATCTATGACGGGGCCGTCATCCACCGGGAGCAGTTCGCGGTAGCGCCACAGGTTGGCCGGCCCGCTCTTGATGCGTTCCCGGGTTAGGACTTTGCGGATGCCGTCGTAGTCGTAGACGACCTCCAGCGGCCCGAAGCACCATTCGCAGATGTTCGTCGGCTGCTTCTCATATTCCTTGCCGCATTCGCGGCATTTCAGCGCCTTCGCGAAAGCCATCGTACCCTCATCTCTCACTGGCCCCTTACAAAAAAGAAAGACCGCTTCTCACGAAGGGTCTTCAGAGGTCCGGGCCAGAGGCCAAGACCTTGTGCTAACACATCATGCAGGGGAAGGGGTGCGCGTCCACGAAGGGAATGATAGCCAACCCAGAGGAGAAATGTCAAGAAAATGGGGGGAGATGCGATTGCTAGGATAAGCGCCTATGCCCTTTGCCCGTATCACCATCAAGGCCCAGCCGGGAGCGCGCCGGAACGAGGTCGCGGGCTATCGCGGCGAGGCGCTGCTGGTGCGCGTCACAGCACCGCCGGAGGGCGGCAAGGCCAACGAGGCGATCATCGAGACGCTGGCAGAGGCGCTGGGAATCGCCAAGAGCAGCGTGACGCTGGTTCGCGGGGCGGCTTCCCGGCAGAAGGTAGTCCAGATCGAGGGGATAGCCGAAGCGACGGCGCGACGGCTACTCGACGCTGGTAGCCACGATGTACTGCAGGACGATAAGAATGATGATCGCCACCGTGGGCGTCAGGTCTAGCATGCCGAAGCGAGGGATGATGCGACGGAGCGGGGAGAGCACCGGCTCCGTGATGACGAAGAGGAACCTGCCCAATGGGCTGTTCTGGGAATTGGGAAACCAGGACATGAGTGAGCGGCCGATGATGGCAAAGGTCAGGACAAGGATCAGCGCCTGAAGCAGTCCGGCCAGCGATTCGTTCATTAGTGGTGTCCCTCTCGAAGGTCAACGGCCTTCTGGTATGCCGCCACCACCGCCTCATGCATGAGCGCGCGGAAGCCGCCGCCCTCCAGGACGCGCAGGGCCTCGGCCGTCGTTCCCCCGGGCGATGTGACCTGCTCCCGCAGGGAGGACGGCGACTTGCCTGACTGGGCGGCCATAACGCCGCTGCCCAGCACCGTCTGCACCGCCAGCTTGTGGGCCATCTCCCGCGTCATGCCCAGGTAGACGCCGGCATCCGTGATCGCCTCGATAAAGAGGAAGACGTAGGCGGGGCCGCTGCCGCTGATGGCCGTCGCGATGTCAATATACTTCTCCCCGGCGACCAAGACCTCTTCGCCGAGGGCGGCAAGGACCTGCCTCACCTGGGCCTTGCGCGCCTCGCTCACCTGGGGCGTGGCCGTCCACGCCGTTATGCCCACGCCGAACTGGCCCGGCGTGTTCGGCATGGAGCGCACGATGGCCTTGTGGCCGAGGCCGCTCGATATCTGCTCAATGGACGCTCCAGCGACGATGGAGAGGACGGCCTGCCCCTTGCTCAATCTGCCCTTCAGCCCGGCCAGCACCTCGTCCAGCTGCTGGGGTTTCACCGCCAGGACAACAACGTCCGCCTTCGGCAGGACGGCGGTATTTTTGTCCGTTACGGCGACGCCGTACCGCTTCTTGAGGTAATCGCGGCGCACGGCGACGATGTCACTCACGGTGACATCCTTAGCCGTCGCGACTTTTTTCTTGAGGAGGCCGGACAAGATGGCCTCCGCCATCGTTCCGCCGCCGACGAATCCTATGCGCACAGGCACTCCTACGTACTTCGTGGGCCGAAGATGGCGCGTCCGATGCGCACCATCGTCGCCCCCTCTTCTATCGCCACCTCAAAATCGTCCGTCATTCCCATCGAAAGCTCGGGCAGTCCGAACTGCCGGGCCAGTTCCCTGAGCCGCCGGAAGACCGGCCGCGCCTGCTCCGGGTCCTGCACCTGCGGGGCCATCGTCATCAGCCCACGGATGTCCAGGTTGGCGCACCGGGAGAGGGCATCCAGCGCTTGGGGCAATTCGCCCTCGCGGAGGCCGTGCTTCGTCGCCTCCCCTGCGATGTTGACCTCCAGCAGAACGGGCCGCCGCTCGTGAAATCGGCGGTCCAACACCTGGCCCAGGCGGATGGAGTCAACACTGTGGATTATAGCAAAGAGGCGCGCCGCAGCCGGAACCTTGTTCGTCTGCAGGTGGCCGACCATGTGCCAGGTGACGGAGTCACGAATGGCGGCCAGGGCCTCCATACGCCCTTCGGCATCCTGGACCCGGTTCTCGCCGAAGTGGCGTATCCCGGCACCGTAGGCGGCGCGCGCCTCCTCCGGAGCGGCCGACTTAGTAACGGCAATGAGGGTCACCGATCCAGGGGCGCGCCCCGCCCGGCGGGCGGCGGCCTCTATCCGGCGCTGGACGGTGCGGATGTTGGTGAGAATGGACATGCGCCGACTAGCATACTACGATGGGTGGGCGTGCCCCTGTAGCTCAGCGGATAGAGCACCGGCCTCCGAAGCCGGTGGCGAGAGTTCGATTCTCTCCAGGGGTACCATTCCCCATTTTCAGAAAGCCATCCTTGCCTTCCTGCATCTGAGCGCCTAGCATCGTCGTATCCGTTAGGCGGAGGTTGGTAAGCCTGCTGATGCGATCGCGCCTTGCCTTGTCTCTCCTCTTCTTCGTCGTGCTCATCATCACTGCCTGCGGCAGTGATGATGCCTCTCCAGCGCCAGCGCAGGAGCCTAGCGCGCAGCCTCCCGCTTCGCCTGTGGCCACGCCAGCCAGGAGGCCCACGCCGACGGAGATCCCCAAGCTGGGCGGCATCCTCCTCCTGGCCAATCGCGGCGACCCGCCCTCCGGCTTCGATCCCATGCGCACCAGCAGCATTGCCCTCCATCACCCCGGCGGGGCGCTCTTCGGCCCCGGCAACCTGGTGATGCGCTGCCGCGAAAACATGTACCTCATCTGCCCAGGGCTTGCGAAGAGCTGGATCGCGAATCCGGGCTTCACGGAATGGACCTTCTCCATCCGCCCGGGCGTCTTGTGGCATGACGGCGCGCCATTCACCGCCCAGGACACCAAGTTCTGGTTGGATATGGCCTTCTTCGGCCTCCAGGGCGGGGCCCGCCCGCCCGCATACTTCAAGGGCGAGCTGGGCGATATCAAGAAAGTCGAGGTTCTTTCCGGCGAACGGGTCAAGGTGACCTTCGGCGAGCGGTATGTGCCCTTTGTGGAGGCTCTGGCCAACCCGCGCCTCAAGATCGCGCACCCGAAGCACCTGATGGAGCCTCGCATCGCCCAGGGCACCGCCGATGTCAGCCCTATCACCATAAACCTGGTGGGCGCTGGGCCGTTCAAGAGCGAAAGCTATAAGAGCGGCAGCATCGTCTCCGTGCGCCGCTTCGAGAAGTACTGGGAGCGCGATAGCGGCGGCAAGGCGCTCCCACGCTTGGACGGCATTGACTTCCTCATTATGACGGAGCCGACGGTGATGGACGCCGCCTTCCGCACCGGGCGGCTCCACGGGGGCGCGCGCGGCGAAGGCCATTACCTCTCCGTCATACGGAGAGGGCAGTACATCCAGGACATCGGCCCAAAGACGTACTTCGCACAGATGGAAGGCGGCATGTACCGGCTGGCCTTCAACGTCCTCAAGCCTGGGCCGTGGCAAGATGCCCGGGTGCGCCGCGCCATGGCGCTCTGGTTTGATAAACAGGCCGCCATCCCCGTCGTCCTCGGCGATCTTGGGTGGACGGCGCCCAGCCTAGGGCTGGTCAACCCGTTCCAGAAAAAGAACTTCCTCAACTGGCCCCGTTTTGATCCGGAACCTCTGGAGCAGAAGCGTGCCGAGGCCAAGCGGCTCCTGGCGGAGGCAGGCTACCCCAGCGGTTTCGCCATCGGCCATCTCTGCCGCGCCCTATCGCCCGTCCGCTGTGAATTCCTCAAAGACCATCTCTCCGGCCTCGGCATTAATCTCCAGCTGGCCATCGTGGATGAAGGGGCGTGGAACCGCGAGCGCATCACTGCCCGGCACGATAGCCAGGAGGGCGCGGCGACGCCCTCGCCCGTGCCGGAGGGAACGGAGTCCGTCTACGGGCGCTTCAGCGAAAACCCGGATGCCTACGCGAAGCATGAGGACAAGGCCGTGGACGCCCTCTACCACCGCCTTCGCGAATCCCTCTCCCTGGAACAGCGCATCGCCGTGTGGCGCGAGCTGGAGCGCTACCTATACGTGGAGAGGACGTACATCATCCCCATCGCAGTCGCGATACAGGTGGTACCCTACCGCACGGCAGTGAAGGGCCTGGCGATACCGACGGAGGACGGCCACACCAACACTGACTTTGCAACAGTCTGGCTCGATAAGTCGTTACTGTGACAAGAGGAGCGCAACCACCATAGGGTCCGGCATAGACATCGATTGGGATGACAAAGAATACATCGTGACCATGCAGTTAAGCGGCGCGAATAGGGAGAACCTCATCATCAAGGGCCAAGACCAGACGCTGGACGTCTACGTGGTGCGCGATAAGGCCAAGCTCAAGCTGGACGCCGATGGCGACCCCGAGGTAGACGCCAATCTGATGTACTACAAATCGGCGGTCCTGCCCGGCAAGGCCGATTTTACCAAGGCCACGGCCAACTTCCTGGGCGGTCTGCTGGAAGTCCGCATGCCGAAGCTTCCGTAGAGGCTACTTCAGCCGCTTCTCCAGGGGCCAGTATTTCTTCTCCCGGGAAGGCAGGACGACGGTCCCGCGCCCCGGCATCACGTTTTCGCCGCGCTGGTTGATCGCCCACGCCTCGATGTCCACACACGGCTCGCCGTCGGCGTCTCTGTACTTCTTCGTCACCTTGCCGCCGAACTTCACCGCGTCTGAGAGATAGACGAACTTCCGGTACTCGCCGTAGTTCTTCTTCAGCCAGCCGTCATCGCCCATCCAGTTGGTGAAGAGGTTGAGATGCCAGGCATGGCGCTCGGCCCCGGCATCGTACGGGTAGGGCAGTCCGGCGGAGGCGGCGGCCTGCTTGTTGTAGTGGACGCTATAGACCGGCTCCCACGCGCCCGTGTCCGGGTCGCGGAAGGCCCAGGCCGGGTGACGCTTGTACTCGCGCAGCGCCGCGCCGTGGGCCAGCACCTGGACCGGCGCAGAGCCGATGCAGTAGGCGACGATGTCCGTTAAGCCCAGGGGGCCTTTCGTCACCGGCTCCAGCTCTTGCCCAACCTTCACATCCTCCCAGTAGCGCGGCTCGGCCCCTCGCGGCTTCTCCGCAAGCACATCCTTCTCCACTTTCTGCAATTCCTGTTCAGACCACGGATGCGGCAGGGTGATGCCCTTGTACTTGCCCTTCTTGCGCGCCGCCGGACGCTCCGCGCGGACAAGCCACGTCTTGGCCTTGGAGACCAGCTCGCCCCGCTGGTTGATGAACTTGGCCTCCTGGTACTCCATGATGAACTTGCCCGCGAACTCGCTCTGCTTCTCCTCGAACCCGGTGAAGGTCGCCTCCGGCGTGATCTTGTCCCCCGAGAAGATGGGCTTGTAGAACTCCCAGTCGTTGCCGGAGTGGAAGGCATGGACGCCGGGGAGGCCCTGCAAGACCCACGTGGGGTAGACGCTGTAGACCCAGCTGATGGGCGCGACGAGCCGCTTGTAGCGCGTCTCCTTGGCATACTCCTCGTCACGAAAGAGGGGATTCGTATCGCCGATGCCGTTGACGAACTTGCGGATAGCTTCGGGCGTGACGTGCTCGTTGAAGACGTTGGAGACGCGCAGCTTCATGCCGACGCGCTCGCGGAAGACCATGAGCGCCGCTTCGTCTATGCGCCCCTCGGCAAGGACCTTGGACTCAGATTGCTTGGACATGGCTTACCTCTGCTTTTCCCATGGGCGATGTTTAGAATCGCCCCAGATGATTATGGCCAATAGAGTCTCTTTGCCGCGGCGCGCAGCTCCTGGCGGAAGTCCGGGTGGGCGATCGCGATAAGCGCCTCCGCCCGCCCGCGCTGGCTCCTGCCTCGCAGATCGGCGATGCCGTGCTCCGTCACCACGTAGTGCGCCAATGTGCGCGGCACGGTGACGATGCTTCCCTGGGCGTGGGCGGCGGTGATGCGCGAGACCTTCCCATCCTTTGCCGTGGAGGGCATCACGCAGATATACCGCCCACCCTTGGAGAGGTTCGCCCCGGTGGCGAAGGCCAGGTGCCCGCCGCTGCCGCTCACCATCGTCGGACCCAGGGATTCGGCGGCGATCTGGCCCGTGAGGTCCACGGCAACGGCGCTGTTGATGGCGACCATGTTGTCATGAGAGGAGATGACACGTGGATCGAGGATATATGCGGCGGGATACAGCTCAAAGAGAGAGTTGCCATTCACAAAGCGCATGTCTTCGATGTCGCCGCCGCCAACGGCCGTGCAGACCACCTTCCCGGCATGCCGCGTCTTGCGCTTGCCGGTGATGACACCCTTCCGCACCAGCTTGATGATGCCGTTGGGTGTGGTCTCGGAGTGCCAGCCAAGGTCGCTCTTGCCGTCCAAGACGCCGAGGCGCGCCACCCATTCGGAGGTGCTCCCCACGCCGATCTGCAGCGTATCGCCGTCCCGGATCAAGCTCGCCACATGCCGCCCTATCTCCTGCTCTGCCTGCTCCGGCTCCGCCTGCTTGCGGCCAAGGAGATCGGTGGCTCCAGGGGCGCGTCCCGTAGTGGCGTGGGGCACAAAGTAATCGATCTCGGAGACATGGATGGCGTTCTCCCCGCCGGTGCGGATAAGACGGTCGTTCACCTCGGCCAGGACCACCTTCGCGCTCATCACCTCGGCCTTCTTGTTCCAGAGCGACGCGCCGAAGCTGCATTTCCCCTGCTCGTCAGGCGGCGAAAGCTCCACCAGCGCCACGTCCGCAGGGCGGTCGAACGGCCCGTACTCCACGCGCAGCGTCTGGACGTTGTAATCGGCGCGGCGCTGGGCCACCATCTCCCGCACCACGGGAAGGATGTAGCCGACCTCTATCGTGAAGTTCTGCTCAAAGCCCTCGTCGTACCAGCCGAAGTCTCGGCTGGGCGTGGGGAGAAAGAGCGTCACGCCTCGCAGATCCGGGGCGCGCGCCAATAGGGCGAGCGAAAGGGCCGTCGGCTCGTTGCCGGTGGTAAAGGCCACGCGGTGGCCCGACTTGATAATGGCGACGGCCTGTTCGGGCGTCACCGTGCGCGTTCGGTAGTATTCACGCCAATCGTTCATGGAGCGTTCCGCGATGAGACGGGTGGGCACATTGTAGTCCAGCGGAAGGGCTAGAGGCCCAATCCCCGTTTTGCAATCACGTTGCGCATGATTTCAGAGGTCCCGCCTCCGATGGTGATGGCCCGCTGGGCGCGGTAAAGCATCTGCGGCTTCCCGCGGAGCGGCGCACGCGGCGACCCCTCTTCAAGCTGGCCCTGGAGGCCGAAGAGGCTCATCGCCGCATCAGCGAGACGCTGGGTCATCTCGCTGACGAAGAGCTTTGAGATCGCCGTCTCGTAGGAGACCGGCAGGTTGCGCTCCTGGCGATAGGCGATGCGGTAGCAAAGGAGGCGCGAGACCTTGAGCTCAACAGCGATCTGAGCCAATCGCGCGCGGGTCTGCGGGGTGAGGGAGCGCTTCCGACTATCGCGGCGACCCTCCACCACATCGAGCATCTCATCGTAGTACTGCTGGGCCATCACCGAGTGGTTGACGAAGGTGCGCTCCACCGTGAGGGTGTGGGAGGCCACACGCCAGCCCTGGTCTTTCTGCCCGAGGAGGCAGTCCTTGGGCACGATAACGTTGTCCAGAAAGACTTCATTGAAGACGTGGGCGTTGCACATGTTGACGACCGGCCGGACGACGATGCCGGGGAGCGAAAGATCGAGCAGCAGGTAGCTGATGCCGGCGTGCCTGGGCGCGCTCGGGTTCGTGCGCACAAGCGTCCCAGCCCACTGGGCCTTGTGGGCCCGATTCCAGACTTTGATGCCGCTGACGCGGAAGTGATCGCCCTCGTCCACGGCCTTTGTCTGGATGCCCGCAAGGTCCGAGCCGGTATCGGGCTCGCTGAAGAGCTGAGCCCAAATCACATCGCCCCTCGCGATGGGGGGCAGAAAGCGGCGTTTCTGATCCGGTGTGGCGTGGGTGATGATGGAGGGGCCCATGCGGTTGATGCCGGTGGTATAGAGCCCCAAGGGCATCTTATGGTAGGCCAGCTCCTCCTGGAAGATCGTCTGGCGCATGGGGCCCCAGCCCCGGCCGCCGTATTCCACGGGCCACGAGTTGCAGAGCCAGCCTCGGTCAGCTAGCTGGCGGATGACGCCGCGCAGCATCTCTTCCCGGGAGTCGCCGTCGTCAAAGCTGGCAAGCCCTTCCATCCAGCCCTGGGGCAGGTTCTCGCGGAAGAAGCGGCGCAGGTCTCTACGGAAGGCGATATCGTCTGGTGACCAATGGAAGTCCATAGTCGCGAGCGCCGGTGGCCGGCTAGATGGCACCCTCACTGCGCAGCGCGGCGATCTCCTCCCAAGAATAGCCGAATTCGAGGAGGACTTCTTCCGTGTGCTGGCCGAACTGCGGCGCAGCGAAGCGGATCTCCCCGGGAGTCGCGCTCAACTTGGCCGGGATGCCCACCTGTTTCATCGCACCGTGAATCGGGTGGCTCACCGTGGCGGTGTAGTCGTTCGCAATCACTTGCGGGTCGCGCGCCAAGTCCGTGTAGTCCTGCACGGGGGCGCAGAGGACGCCTTCCGCTTTGAAGAGCTTCAGGCAGTCGTCGCGCTTCCTCACGGCGAACCAGCCGTCAAGGAGCTCGATGAGGGCGCGGCCGTTCTGCGCGCGCGCATCAAGGGTCGCGAAGCGGGCATCACTCACCAGGCGCGGCATGCCGATCACGACACAGATGCTTGCCCAATAGCGATCGGGCTGGACCGCGCCGAGCGATAGCCACTTGCCGTCCGCACAGCGGTAGACGTTGTAGAGGGGATTGGTGGACTTGAGCCGATCTGCAGGGCGGTGCATCGGGCGGCCGCCTCGCCGCCCGCTACACCGCAAAGGCCTTCTCCACGGAGGCCCAGCGCATCGGCTTCCCCTGGACCATCGTCCGAGCCTCCTCCGATCTCCTCAATGACCCCCATTTCAAAGCCCGCAAATTCTTCGTCCAAGTCCCTCACCCGGAGCTCGGCAAGCGCTTCACCTACCCAGGCGCGCCCTACGCCATGCGCGGCACCCCTTGGCGCATCCGACGCCGCGCCCCCCTCCTCGGCGAAGACAACATCGCCGTCTACCACCGCGAGCTTGGGATCAGCCTCAAGCGCATCAAGGCCCTCGCCGCCGCTGGAGTCATCTGATGGATTTCCGCCTTAGCCCGGAAGACGAAGCCTTCCGCCGGGAAGTGCGCCAGTTCCTCGAGGAGAATCTCCCTCCCGATTGGAGCGCCACCTTCGGCGATGAAAGCTCGGACTACGATGCCGTGGATGCCCGGATGCGCAAGGCCCTGGTGAAAAAGGGCTGGATGACCCTCGCCTGGCCCAAGGAATACGGCGGCATGGGCGCCTCCCACATGAAACAGATGGTCTTCAATGAAGAGCTCGCCTATTCCGGCGCCCCCGGCCGCGATCGCCAGGGCCTCGGCCTCGTCGGCCCCTGCCTCATCGTTCACGGAACGGAAGAGCAGAAGCGCGAGCACCTGCCCAAGATCGCCAGGGGCGAAGTCCTTTGGTGCCAGGGCTTCAGCGAGCCCGGCGCAGGCTCCGATCTCGCCTCACTCCAGACCAAGGCCGTCCGCGATGGCGACGACTACATCATCAACGGCTCCAAGATTTGGACCAGCTACGCCCACCGCGCCGACTGGATGCACATCCTCACCCGCACCGACCCCTCCTCTCCAAAGCACAAAGGCATCAGCTACTTCCTCCTCGATATGAAGACCCCTGGCATAGAAGTGCGCCCCCTCCTCAACATGACGGGTCGGCGCGGATTCAACCAAGTCTTCTTCACCAACGTCCGCGTTCCTGCCCACAACATCCTCGGCCAGGAGAACCGGGGCTGGTACGTCGCCACCACCACCTTGGACTTCGAGCGCTCCGGTATCAACTTCTCTGCCCAGCTCCGCCGCATGCTGGAAGACTTCACCGCCTCCCTCAAGAGCCTGCCGCCCTCCAGCCCCTCCTCCCTCACCCACAGCCGCGTCCGGCTTCGCCTCGCCGAGCTCTCCATCGCCATCCTCGTCGGCCGCAACCTCTCCTACCGCGTCGTCTCCATGCAAAGCAAGGGCCGGATCCCCAACATGGAGGCCTCCATGAGCAAGCTCTACAGCACAGAGCTCACCCAGTACGTCTCCCGCGGCCTCATGGACATCCTGGGCCTCTCCGGCCAGCTCCTCCAAGGACCTCGCGCCCCCTTCGGCGGCCGCGCCCCCATGCAATACATGGGCAACATGGCCCAGACCATCGGCGGCGGCACCTCGGAAGTCCAGCGCAACGTCATCGCCCAGCGCGGCCTCGGCCTCCCCCGCGATAGCTAACCCCCTCTTACCCTGCGAAGCGGCGATGCCTAATCGCCACGACGAACGGGCCTACGCCATCCGGGTTGCCTCGCAACCCCATCCTATCGGGTGCATCACTGCGCCCTTACCCTCTCCCAGCTTCCCAGCGCACCTCGGGAAGCGTCCGGGAGAGGGCCAGGGAGAGGTCTCCGAAATCCCTTCTTTCCCTCTCGTACGCACGCCATTCCAATGGCGACTGCTCATTCTTATAGCTGTGCTCGGCTCCGAGCAACGAGAGGGCACTCGCAGGTCGAGTCTTCGAGACCCCGATGCCGCATCGGGGGAGAGGTCTCTCCCCTGAGTTGCCAAGCAACCCAAAGCCCCCATACGGGCGGATGGCTCCGCGCACCCTCGAGCTACTGCCCCCGCAGCACGCACGTGCTGGACATCGTCTCCATGCCCCAGCCCAGGCACGCCGCGATCTTCGCCCGCTTCGCCTGGCGGCATCCCTTCGTGCGGTCGTACGTGTGGATCCCCTCTCGCCAGCGCGGGCACAAATCGTCCGCCCGGTGGCGCAGCTGCCGCACATTCTCGATCACCATGCTGATGCCGTGCGTATACCCCTCCGAGAGATGCCCTCCCGAAAGGTTGTTCGGCCGCCGCCCGTCAATCATGATGTTCCCCTCGGCGATGTACGCCGCCGCCTCTCCTCTGGGCGCGAAGCCGTACGCCTCCAGCTGGATCAGCGTCGTGAACGTGAACGCATCGTACGAAGACGTGATGTCCACATCCTCCGGCCCGATGCCGGACATCCCGAACATCCTGTTGCGCCCGTAGAAGCCGGCGACCTCGTGGATCACATCCCGGCTGTAATTCCAGGAAGGCGTCGGCGCCATCACCCGGGCCGTTCCGCCCATGATAAAGACCGGCGGGTGCCGCAGGTCGTAGGCCCGCTCCCGTGAGGTCACGATAAGCGCCGCCGCCACGTCCGTCTCCAAGCAGCAGTCCAACAGGCGGAACGGCTTCGAGACCCATCGCGAGGAGAGATAGTCCTCCATCGTGATCGGCGATTTCATGATGGACTTCGGGTTCAGCAGCGCGTGCCGACGGTGCGTGATCGCGATCTTCCCCAAAGTCTCCGGCGTCACGTTGTAATCGTGCAGATACCGCATGCAGCTCATCCCGAACCGCTGCGCCGGCGTCGTGAACCCCCGAGATGTTCGCCAGTCCCCCGGCTCCCGAGATCGGCATCGCCATCGCGGGCCCGCCCACAGCCTGGCCGCCCATGCGCCGTCCGGAGCGGCCGTTCATGGAGCGGTAGCAGACCACATAGTTGCAGTACCCGCCCTCCAGGAGGCCCACCGCGTGGGCGATCAGCGCCTCGATGCTGGAGCCGCCGCCCATGATGTCCACCTGGTAGTTGAGCCGCATCCCCAGCGCCGTGCCGATGTCCATCCCCCCGGTGGAGTCCATCGCCGAATAGCTCGTGATGCCGTCCACCTGGTGCGGGTGCAGCCCGGCGTCGTCGCATGCCTTCTTGATCGCCTCCAGCGCCATGGAAAACGTGGTGCGGTTGGAGGGGCGCATGTGCGCCGTCTCCCCAACGCCCACGATGCAATACTTGTCCGTAAGTGGTCCCATCGAACAACCTCCTGATGTGCGTGGCGCCGTCCGCCTGTGCGATCAAACGCGCGCAGGATGCCACATGCAAGAGGCCTTTGCAATGAATCCGCGCCGCCTTCCCTGCGAACGACCCCTACGCCTTCAACAGCCGCTTCTCCATGTGCAGGGCATCGTCGCCCGCATAGTAGTCCGCGACGGTCTTCGTAACCGCGTAGCCTCGCCGTTCGTAAAAGGCCACCGCCGCCGCATTCTTTCGTCGCACCTCAAGCACGATGCGCTCTTTGCCCTTCGCCGCCGCCTCCTCCTCACACGCCGCCAGCAGCAGCGTCCCCAATCCCGCCTCGCGGTGTTCCGGTGCCGTGACGATGGAGTAGAGGTGCCCTACCCGGGAGTTCCTGCGCCATCCCATGATTGCCGAACCGGCCACGATTCGCTCGCGCTCGTACACGAAAAGGCTGAAGTTCACTGGCCGCTGCAAGTAATACCGATACTGCCGCCGCGAATACCGGTCCTCCGGAAAACCCGCCGCTTCAAGCTGCACCAGCTCCGCCAGGTCGGCCATCGTCGCCGGGCGCACACGGCCTCTCCCTTGCTTCGTCATAGCGCGATTTTATCCCCGCAATCCCTTACACACAACGCCGGACGCCCTGCGCATCCCCGACCCTATAATGCGCCGCACCACCACCTTCGGAGGCGGCTATGCTCTATATCCACGAGACCCATCACTGCATCGGCGGCCAGGTGGAGCCCTTCCTCCATTCCCTCAGGCACGAATGGAAACCCCTCATCGAAGCGAGCGGCGCCGCCCGGCTCCTCTGGGTCTGGCATCACGCCCACGGCGCAGGCCCCAGCTATCGCGTCATCACCCTCACCCAGGTCAGCGATTGGCAATCCTGGGGCGAAATCGTGGACGCCTACCAGCGCAAAGGCCGCGATCTCCATGACTGGTACGAGTCAGCCTGGAAATACCGCCGCAAAGTTGACGGCAAAGTGATGACGCCCGTCGAATGGTCGCCTATCCCCAAAGCGCCGCCGAAGAACGCCAAGGCCGATCACCCTCCCGCCGTCTACCTCCACGATGTCGCCTTCCCCTATCCCGGCAAGGTCCAGCAGTACATCGAGACCCTGGGTCGCGTCTACTTCCCCAAGCTCCAGGGGCGCGGCATGCTCTCCATGGAGCTCTGCCTCCGCGTCGCCCCCGGCGCAGGTGACGTCCACGAAGTCGTCCTCGTCCAAAAGGTCCACGATCTCGATCGCTTCGCAGGCCTCCTCTTCAAAGGCGATTCCGGCGCGCCGCCCAAGAAACCCTCCCTCGGCAAAGGCGAAGACTGGATGACCGAAGGCCTCAAGGTCCGCGACCAGTGGGACAGCCGGCTTTTCCGCACCGTCCCCTGGTCGCCCCTCTCCTAACCAAAGAAAAAGCCCTCCGGCGCTATGCCGGAGGGCTTTTCGTCATCCTCGCATCTCGTCTAACTTAAGACGCCCACGCGGCGCATCAGGACCAGAGTCGCCTCAAGGTCCTCTAAACGGCTCAGGTCTACTTGCGGCGGGCGCAGCGTGGCGATCGGTGGGACTCCGGGCGGTTGCGGCACGCCACTCACCAGGGGAAACTCGTTCGTCCTGAGCGCAAAATAGGTTTGCCCCTCGCCGCTCAGAAGATACTCCAAGAATCGCGCCGCCTCCTCCTTGTGCTTCGCCCCCTTCAAGATGCCCGCGCCTGCCACGTTCACCAACCCGCCGATGTCATCGCTATAGTATTGATTCGCGGCATTATAGCTCGGACCTTTCTGAGCGATGAGCGCATGCAGGTAATAGTGGTTCACAAAGCCAACCTCCACCTCGCCCGAAGCCACTGCCTCCACAACAGACGTGTTGTTCCCATACGCCTTCGGGTTATTCGCCTTGATGCCCTCCAGCCAAGCCTGAGCCGCCGCATCGCCTCTGCTCACCCGCAGGGCCGTCACGAACGCCTGCAGCGAAGCATTCGTCGGCGCCCATCCGATCTTCCCTTTCCACTTCGGGTCCGTGAAGTCGAGGATTGACTTGGGCAAGTCTCGCTCCGGGACGATCTTCTGCTTGTTATAGACCACCACGCGTACACGGCCTGTTGTGCCGACCCACTCACCCTTTGCCGAACGATACTTCGGGTCAACCCGGTCCAGTAGGCCCTTGTCCAGGGCCTGTAGGCGGCCTGCCTTGGAAACGGCGCCCAAACCCCCGACATCCTGAAGGAAGACAACGTCGGCGGGCGAATTCCCGCCCTCTTCCAGGATCTGCGCCGCGATCGCCGCTGTCGAACCGTAGCGCACCTGCACCTTGATCCCGGTCTGCTTCTCAAACGCTTCGATCGCCGCGCCCACCAGTGCCTCTTCGCGACCCGAATAGACCACCAGCGTCTTCTCACCGCCGTCGTCATCGCCGCTGCACGCCGCCAGCGCACCTGCCGCCGCCGCCATCAGCACAACCAGCAGAAAGACCTTCTGCTTGAGGAACCGTTGAACCAGACTCATGAATGGGTACTCCTTCGGACTGACGTCACTATGGTGATATTGAATCAGTCACTACGTATATACATAGTTCTCAGCTATGAGTATACAATAAGCCGTCAACCCGATGTGAATCACAGGGTGCGGAGTGAGGATTCGCCGAAGGTGGCCCTGGCATCGTCAGGCGGCAAGGCCCTACCGTGTATACTATCCGTTGGCCGGAGGACGGATGATCGGGATGTAGCGCAGTCCGGCAGCGCACCTGGTTTGGGACCAGGGGGCCCCGAGTTCAAATCTCGGCATCCCGACCACGAACATCAAAAGACCGCCGTTTTCGGCGGTCTTTTTGTTTGCAGTAGCTGCCCTACCTAGTTATCTTATGTTGAGTTGAATGGCCTTCGTGGACGAAACCCAGATCCCTTAGGCTCGAGTTCAACTTGCAGCGCTAGGTTTGGATAGACGGGGGGTCGGACAGAGGTGGTTCCGGAAAACTAGACAGCGGGGATAAGTGGAATCGCTGCCTGAAGATGGCATGATGAGGCCATCGGAACAAGGAGCGAGAGATGAGCAGACGTCCCCGTCGGAA
>VGPF01000036.1 GCA_016875535.1 Chloroflexota bacterium | reverse complement strand
AGGACCCAATCATCCGTGGCTAACGCCCCTTAGGCGAATGAAAGGCAGCGCATGCGACGCTACGCCATCAGGCGTCTGCTCATCGCGATCCCTGTCCTCTTCCTCGTGACCATCGTCGCGGCCTCCCTGGTGCGCCTTGCGCCCGGCGATGCGGTGGTGCAGGCGGCAGCGGAATCGAACGCGGCCGTGAGCGAGGAGCAGCTGGACGCGATCCGCAAAGAGCTTGGCCTTGACCGGCCATTCTTGGTGCAGTACGGCGATTGGATATCCGGCGTTTTCGTCGGCGATTTCGGCCACTCGCTCAGCCAGGGCGGGCCGCCGGTCTCCCAGACTATCAAGCGGGCCATCCCCATCAGCCTGGAACTTGCCATCATGGCGATGCTCATCTCCATCCTCATCGCCCTGCCCATCGGCATCTGGTCGGCCATCCGGCAAGACACACCGGGAGACTACATCGGGAGGCTCTTCGCCATCGCGGGCCTCTCTGTGCCGGATTTCATCATCGGCACCATGGTCATCCTCTTCGGCGCCGTGTGGTTCAGCTGGACGCCGCCCCTTACTTACGTCAGCTTCTTTGACGACCCGCTGACGAATCTTCAGATGATGATTACCCCGGCGTTGATCCTCGGCTTCCGCCTCTCCGCCATCACCATGCGCATGCTCCGCTCCTCCATGCTGGAGGTGCTGCGCCAGGATTACGTGCGCACGGCATGGGCTAAGGGCCTCCGCGAGCGGACCGTTATCGTCCGCCACGCCTTGAAGAACGCCTTCATCCCCGTCATCACGGTCATCGGGACGCAGATAGGCTTCCTCGTCGGCGGCGTCGCCATCATCGAGTCCATCTGCAACCTCCCTGGGATCGGGCGGACGATGATCACCGCGATACGGCAGCGGGATATCCCGGTTATCCAGACCATCCTCTTCTTCTTCGCAGGGGCCATCGTGTTCATCAACCTGCTGGTGGACCTCTCTTACGCCTGGCTGGATCCCCGGATCCGGTACGAGTAGGAACGCAGACCATGGCCAATCCCGCGGCGACGATGGGCGCGCACAAGACCAGGGGCAGGTCCCACTGGATCGTCCGCGCGCCCGTCAGCTTCCTCAAGTTCTGCCGGGCCAAGCCCCTCGGCGGCATCTCCGCGATCATCATCTTCAGCCTGCTTGTCATCGCCATCTTCGCGCCGCAGATCGCGCCCCATGAGCCCACGCGGACCTTCGTGGGCAAGCCGAACCTTTCGCCCAACGGCGACTTCTGGTTCGGAACGGACAACCTGGGGCGCGATGTGCTCAGCCGGGCCATCTACGGCGCGCGCGTCTCCATGAAAGTCGGCTTCATCGCCGTCTTCTTCGCGACGTTGATTGGCGCGTCCATCGGGGTGCTGAGCGGCTATTTCCAGGGGAAATTCGATATCATCGTCCAGCGCCTCATGGACGCCATCCAGGCCTTCCCATCCCTCATCCTGGCCCTGGCCATCGTGGCGGTGCGCGGGCCGAGCATCAACAGCGCCCTCATCGTCATCACCGTGGTCCTTATCCCCGGCGGGGCGCGCATCGTTCGCGGGGCGGTGCTCTCCGTGAAGCAGAACGTCTACGTGGAGGCAAGCAGGGCCCTGGGGGCCTCCAACTTCCGCATCATGTTCAGGCATATCCTGCCCAACGTCATGGCCCCCATCATCGTGAACGTCTCCATCCTCCTCGGCGGAGCGATCCTGTTTGAAGCGTCCCTCAGCTTCCTGGGCGCGGGCGCAAGCGTGGAGGAGGCGACCTGGGGCTTGATGATCAGCGGGAATGCGGGCACCGGGGTCAACACTTCGATAGACTTCCAGACCTACCCGTGGCTGGCCTTAGTGCCGGCAGGCTGCATCAGCCTGGCCGTCTTCTCCTTCAACCTGCTGGGCGATGCCATCCGCGATACCCTGGATCCGCGCCTGCGCGGGGGCGGCGGGCGCATCACGTAGCGCTCCGCCATCCGCACCTTCCATTTCCTTGCGGCAGTTTGCTACACTTTTGCTTCACGCTTTTACATCCGCGGGCACGCGTGCGCCTAGAAGGGCTTCCATGATCGAAGTACGCGATATGGTGAAGGTCTACCCGGACGGCACCAAGGCCGTCTCCGGCATCAATTTCGCCGTGCGGGAGGGGGAGTTCTTCGGCTTCCTTGGCCCCAACGGCGCGGGGAAGAGCACCACGCTCAAGGTGCTCTCCACCCTATTGAAGAAGACGTCAGGCGCGGTGAAGGTCGCCGGCCATGACGTGGACCACGAGGCCGTGCAGGTGCGCCAGAGCATCGGATTCGCGATGCAGGAGGTGGGCTTGGACGACCTAGCCACCGGGCGCGAGTTCCTGGTGCTTCAAGGCATCCTCTACAAGCTTCCCGAAAAGGAGGCCAAGAGGCGCGCGAACGACCTCCTGGAGCTCATGGGCCTCACCGATGCCGCCAACCGCAAGGTGGGCGCTTATTCGGGCGGCATGCGGCGGCGCATAGACCTCCTGGGCGCCCTTATCCACCGTCCCAAGCTGCTCTTCCTGGACGAGCCGACGACGGGCCTGGACCCGCAGAGCCGCCTGGCGATCTGGGACTACCTAAAGCAGATCAACAAGGATGGCGTGACCATCGTCCTCACCACGCAGATCATGGAAGAGGCCGATAAGCTGTGCGAGCGGCTCGCCATCATAGACAAAGGGACCATCGTGGCGGAGGGTTCGCCGGACAGCCTGAAGTTAGAGGTCGGCGGCGACGTGGTCTCCATCAGCATCGGCAGCGCGGCGGCTCAAGCGAACGACGAGATGCGCGGGAAGGCCAAGGCGGTCTTGGCTTCCCGGCCCGGAGTGGTAGGCGTCACCCAGGAGAACGGCGCGCTCCTTGTCACGGTGAAGAATGGCAGTGCGGCGGCCCCGGACCTCATGCGGTCCCTCATCGAAGGGGGCGTCCCCGTCTCCAGCATCGGCGTCTCCGAGCCGACGCTGGACGATGTCTTCCTCAAACATACTGGAAAGAAGATTCGCACTGACTCCGCCAGCGGCGACGGCGTGGACAATGCGATGCGGGCCTTCATGGGCCTGAAGAAACGATAGCCATGCTGGAGATCGCGCGCGAAACCTACTACCTCTACCGCAGGAACCTGCTCATCTGGCTCAAGGCGCCGGCCTTGGTCATCCCCTCCATCTTCATCTCGATCTTCCTCTTCCTCGTCTTCGGCGCCTCATTCGATGGCGTGGTGAAGCTGCCGGGCTTCCCCATAGAGGACTACAACGCCTTCGTGACTGGCATGATCATCGTCCAAGCCGTCGTCTTCAGCGGCAGCGATGCCGGCTTCGCCCTCGTCACAGACATCGCCTCCGGCTACTTCGATAAGCAGCTGCTGGCGCCCATCCACCGCATGTCCATCCTCTTCGGCCAGCTGCTCATGGCGGGGACGCGCGCCCTGGTACAAGCGATGGTCATCATCCTCGTCGCCATCGCGCTGGGCGTGGAGTTCAAGACCGGCGTTCCCGGGATCGTGACCATCATCCTGGTCTCGGCGGGCTTCGGCATCACCTGGTCGAGCCTCGGCATCATCATCGCGCTCCAGTCCAAAAGCGCCCAGGCCACCCAGGCCTCCTTCATCCTCTTCTTTCCCCTTATCTTCCTCACAGATGCCTTCATGCCCAAGGACTTCCTCTCCGGCTGGTTTAAGGTGGCAGTGACCATCAACCCCGTCTCCTACGTGCTGGAGGGCATCCGCGCCATGGTCATCTCCGGCTGGGACTGGACGCCGATCTCCCACGGCCTGTGGGCGCTCATCGGCCTTACGGTGCCGCTGGTTGCCCTGGCCACGTGGCTCTACAGGAAGTCCACGGCCTAGGGGGCGACTCTCTGCCGCCCCATTCGTCCTTGTTATCGCGATCACCAAGCTGAACCGGCGCTCCAGCTCGTGGACTAGCTATCCAGGCCTCTTCATCGGCCGGACGGGATGGCGAAGGATGGTGCGGATCTTCTCAGGCGGCACGCGACGTGGGTCGGAGAGGTAGATCTCATGGTGCGCGCCGTGGAACTCCATGCCTCGCTCCTTGGCAAAGGCCTCCATCTTCTCCACATTCGGCTGCTCCTTATCGTACGGGCCGATGTGCAGAAGCTGGACGGAGGGCCCTTCGCGCATCGTCTCTAATTTGACCTCGGCGGCAAAGGCGGTCTTGCCTTTTTTCTGAACGGCGGCGATGGCCTGTTTCAGATCGGCCTTGGTGATGAACTCGGGCGTGCGTATGACAAGCTTCCATCGCCACTCCTCAGGTTTCCCGGCCTCCCAGCGCCCTTCGCCGATCTCGCCCGACCACCAGAACCCTTCAGGGCCGGCGACCTTGTAGTCCCTGCCCTTGGCCTGTTTGACGGCGAACTTCATGGTGTAAGCCATGGCATAGATCGCGCCCATCTTTTCGTGGAAGGCCGTGCCGGTCGGCGCTCCCTTGCCTTCGATCGCTAGGTAGAGGCCCTTGGAGACATTGACGAGCTGGGGCGTCTTGGGCATCACGTAATCGTCCTTGTGCTGTTTGTAGAGGTCCACCTTCTCCGCTTTCGGCATAGCCGCCTCCTCAGGCAGGATGATTCCCCATTTTCGGCGGCTTATGCGAAGGCGGCATGAAGCATCGGGCGAAAGACGTGTCGGGCGTGTGAAGGCGCCGCCGTTGCAGGCTTGCCGCCGGTGCTACACTAGCGCGACTATGCGGTTCAAAGACAAAGCAGTCATCGTCACCGGGGCGAGCGCCGGGATAGGCCGCGCCATCGCCAGCTGCTTCGCGAGCGAAGGGGCCAAGGTGGTCCTGGCCGCCAGAGGCAAGGCGGACCTGGAGAAGGCTGCCAAGGAGCTTGAAGGGGCGGGTGCGCACGTGCTGGCCGTCGCCACGGACATCTCCAGCGAGGCGCAAGTGAAGAGCCTCTTCGAGCAGGCGGTCAAGCGCTTCGGCGCGGTGGACGTTCTGGTGAACAATGCCGCTCGCGTGGGGCGCATGGGCCACTTCATGGAGATGCCCGCCGAAGAGTGGGAGCTGGCATTCAAGACCAACGCCATGGGCACGATGTTCTGCAGCCGCGAAGCCCTGCGGGTGATGCAACCCAGGAAGTCCGGCGTCATCATCAACATCTCGTCCATCGCCTCCCTCTCCGGCTTTTACCCCACGATGCCGTACAACCAGAGCAAGGCGGCGATCAACAACCTGACGCTGGACCTGGCGCGCATCGGCGCGGCGGACGGCATCCGCGTGAACGCCTTGGCCTTGGGCCCCGTATATACGGCCTCCATGGGCAGAACGGTCAGCCGGGCGCTGCCGGGCCCATCGGAAAAGCTGTGGGACTGGTTCGGGATGGCAAAGCCCGCAGGCAAGCCCCTCTCCGGGGAAGACGTTGCCGGTGTGGTGGCCTTTTTAGCCTCCAAGGAGGCGCGAGGCGTCACCGGGCAGATCATCAGCATGGTGACGCGGATAGACGATCCGTAGCCGGCGCAACTTCGGCAGGCGCTACGGGTTCGCCGGTTGTTCCTTGGCTGAGGCAGGCGTGCCCGGCTCCGGCAGTCTGGAAGGCGCGGCATCATGGGCCAGCTGGGGCAGGCGCACCCGCACGGTGGTCCCAGCGCCCACGCGGCTCTCCACTTCGATGGTCCCCTTGTGCGCATCCACGATCACCTTGGCGATGGAGAGCCCCAGGCCTGCGCCGCCCGCTTCGCGCCCACGGGCCTGATCGGCCCGGTAGAACCGGTCAAAGATGTGCGGCAGGTGCTCCGGCGCGATGCCCTTCCCTGTGTCCTTCACAGCGAGCGTCGTCTGGCCGTGTTCGCCAGTGACTGCGATCTCCACCTTGCCGCCGCCGGGCGTGTATTTGAAGGCATTGTCCACAAGGAGCAGGAGGAGCTGGCGCAGGCGCTCCCTATCGGCGGAGGCATAGAGGCGGCCGGGCATCGCGAGGCATTGCACCTGCAATCCCCTCTCCAACGCCAAGGGGCGAACGCCGTCCGTGAGGCGGTGGGCCATCTCGCCAAGGTCCACCGGTTCCAGGCGCAAGGGCAGGCGGCCCGCGTCCGATTGGGCAAGGGTCAGCAGGCCGGAGACCAGGCCGTTGAGGTACTCCGTCTCCGAGACGATGCTCTCCACCAGGTGGCGGTTCTGGTCAACGGTCTGGGCGCCGTGGCGAGCCAGCAGTTCGCCGCTGCTGCGGATGAGCGTGAGGGGCGTGCGCAGCTCATGGGAGGCATCGGCCACGAAGCGGCGCTGGCGATCGAAGGCACGGGTGATGGGCACCATGGCGCGCCCGGCCAGGAACCAGCCGCCAAGGATGGCGAGCAGAAGCGCGCCTGCCTCGGAGAGGCCCAGGATCCAGGCGAGCTTTCGCAGCGCCGCCTCTTGCGATTCGATGGACGTGCCGACCTGCAGCACACCCAAGGGCCGCCCGCTCGGAGTCGTCACGAGCACGGAATAGACCCGAACATCCTTTCCGCTGACCTCTATTGTGCCGAATTGCGGCTCACCCGTGAGGGCCTTGCGGAAGCCCTCCGGGTCCGGCGACGAGGAGACGTCCACATTCTGGGGGTTCTGGAAGATCTGCCCGGAGGGGTCTATGCCGAGATAGAAGGCGTCTCCGCGAAAACCGGTGCGCGGCAGGACGAAGTTGGAGCCGGGGCGGAAGACGAGGTTCTGGACGGTGTCCCGGCTCTTCTCCCGAAGAGAATCGTCGGCGGCGTTATAGAGGACGTTGGCTGTAACAAAATAGATGCCCAAGCCAAGGGCCACCAGCAGGCCTATCAGGACCAGCAGGTTCCAGACAAGGAGCTGGTTGCGTATCTTGGTGAACATCACTCGCTCCGCAGGGTATAGCCGACTCCGCGCACCGTCTTCACCAGCTCCTTCGCGCCCTTCTGGTCGAGCTTGTTCCGAAGGTAGTGCACGTAGAGGTCAACGACGTTGTTGGTGATATCAGGGCCGTAGCCCCAGACGCGGTCGGCGATCTGCTCCCTGGTGTGGACCTTGCCCTGGTTGCGCATGAAGTACTCAAGGAGCGCGAACTCCTTGGGCGTGAGGTCAATGGTCTGCCCGTCATAGGAGACGTGGTGGGCCTTGAGGTCCATGGCCAGCTTGCCGAAGGCGAGGAGCGCCGGTTCGCGGGTCTCCACCTTGCGCCGCGAAAGGGAGCGCAGGCGCGCGGAAAGCTCCTGGAAGGCGAAGGGCTTCACCAGGTAGTCATCGGCGCCCGCGTCCAGGCCCTCCACGCGATCGGCCACGGCGTCCCGGGCGGTGAGCATCAGCACCGGCGTGGCCACCTTGGCCTTGCGCAGGCGTCGGGTCACCTCCGGCCCCTGGAGCTTGGGCAGCAGCCAATCCAAGACGATGACATCATAGGAGCCGGTGGAGGCGAACTCCAGGCCCTGCTCGCCATCGTGCGCAAGCTCGACGATGTGGCCCTCTTCCTCCAAGGCCTGCTTCACGATCTGGGCCAGCCGCTTTTCATCTTCCACGATGAGGATGTGCATGCCTCCAAAGTATACGAAGCGGCACAGCCGGGCAACTAGCCGATCCAGAGGAAAAAGGCCGAGCAACAGGTTAGAATCATCTGTGAGAAACTCTAATGTGATTCAAAAATTGCGCGCGTATGCTGTTCCACAGACCGCGCGAGAACGTATTAGATAGTGCACAGCACGAACGACCGGAGGCTCCCCATGGACAACCTTCAGGGAAACGAACAACCGGTAGACAGCGCATCAACGTATAGCCCGCCGCCGGAATACCCGCTCGCTGGTCCTCCCCCCGCGCCCAAGCGGCAAGGCAGGCGCATGTGGCTCATCGCAGCCGGACTGGCTGCCATCTTCATCCTTGCTATGGGCGTGACCATCGGCGCCGTCCTGCCGGATGGCACAGCCACAGGCGCCCCCCGAGTGCAAAACATCGTGAGCACGGATGTCTATGATGAAGCGAAAGTGACATCCCTTTATGACACCGTTATCCCCGCCATCGCCAAGATAGAGACACGCCAGGCCCAAGCGAGCGGGCTCCCATTCTTCTCCCAATCGCAGGGCAGCGGCTTCCTTGTGGATAGCGATGGCCGCTTTGTCACGAACTACCATGTGATAGACGGCGCGACCCGGGTCACCGTTATCCTCCAGGATGGGCGGCGCTCCAGTGGAGAGGTCATCGGCTCTGATCCGAACAACGATGTCGCCGTCGTCAAAGTCCCCGCGGACTTCGTGAAAGGCGTCGCGCCCCTTGCCTTCGCCGATTCGGCCAAAGTGCGCCCGGGCCAGATGGCCATCGCCATCGGCAGTCCCCTCGGCGAGCAGGGGACCGTGACGGTGGGCGTGGTCAGCGGCGTCAACCGCACGCTGCCCTCGGTCACCCGACGCTCCATCGTCGGCATGATTTCCACGGACGCGCAGATCTTCCCCGGCAATTCGGGCGGGCCGCTCTTGAACTCCTCGGCTGAGGTCATCGGCATCAACACGGCCGTGACCACCGGCGATCAGGCCCGCCTCGGCTATGCCGTTCCCAGCAATACGGCCAAGAGCGTCTACCTTCGCATCACTTCCACGCCCGGCACGGGCGGCGGCGCGGTGACGGTGAAGCGCGCCTGGCTGGGCGTCACCATCTCCACGCTCGATGCGGAGAGCGCGGCGAACCTGGGCCTGAGCGTCCAGCGCGGCGTCTACGTGACAAGCGTTGTGCCGGATAGCCCCGCCTCCAAGGCGGGCCTGCGCCCCGCCACAACCGCCACTGGAGGCCTGGCAGGGCCCGGCGGCGATGTCATCCTTGGCGTGGACGGCAAAGCGGTCGCCACGGCCGATGAGCTGATCGCCGCCTTCAATAACAAGTCCCCCGGAGACAAGGTGACCCTGCGCATCCTCCGCAGCAACCGGGAGACGAACCTCGAGGTCACGCTGGGAGAGTTCCCCACCTCGCTCAATTAGCTTAGGTTGCCGTCCTCCGCCTTGCCGGCTGACCTCCCCCGGCCGCAGGCGGAGCGGCTTCCCTCCTCTGCCTCGGAAAGGCCCGGGCCGAACCCTCCCGGGCCTTTCCCTTTGAGCAGATCGCTGCCTTGACACTCCAGGCGGGCGCAAGTACTCTCCTCCAATCCGCTTCCGCCTGGGGAGGATGTCATGCCAGCGTACAAAGTCATTGATGCCGATGGGCATGTGGAACCGGCGCCTGTCTGCGATTGGACCCGCTACGTCCGCGCCCCCTACGGCGCGATGGCGGACAAGCTGGCCAAGGCCGCCTTTGACCGCTCCGGCGACCTGACGACGACGCGGCGCGGCGGGCTGGACGCCAAGGCCCGGCTGGAGGATATGGACACGGAGGGGATAGACGTCTCCGTGCTCTTCGGCGGCTCTATGGGGCTCTCCACCGGAATGGCGGGCGAGGACCGGGCCTTCGGTAAGGCGCTGGCCGAGGGCTACAACAACTGGCTCCACGATTTCTGCGCGGAGAACCCGGACCGCCTCAAGAGCGCCGCCCTCATTGACCCGGACGATATTGACGCCGCCTGCCGCGAAGCGCGACGCGCCGTGAGCGAGCTGAGGGCTGTGGGCATCGTGATGCGGCCATTCCACAAGAACCTGACCGTGGACGACCCCTACTTCTTCCCGCTCTATGAGGAGTGCGAGAAGCTGGGCGCGCCCCTCCTGGTCCACGGCCCCGGCGAGTTCCGCAAATATCTCCAGGAGCGCTATCACACGCACTTCCGCCGCCACTCGCTCGATTTCCCCGTCTCCATCATGATGGCCACGCAGGACATGATCTGCGGAGGCGTCTTCGAAAAGTTCAAGAAGCTCCGCGTGGCGCTGCTGGAAGGCTCCGCCGGGTGGGTGCCCTGGTTCCTCCACCGGCTGGACGAGCACTTTGAGAAGCTGCCGCACCACGTCCCCCACATCAGCGAAGAGCCGTCCGACCTGGCGCGCAGATACATCAAAGAAGGTCGCCTCTACTGGTCGTGCGAGCCGGATGAGAAGTACCTGCCCTTCATCCTGAACGAGGTTGGCGATGGCAGCATCATCTACGCCTCCGATTACCCGCACTGGGACGCCATCTACCCCAACTCCGTGAAGGCCATCGCAGAGCGGGAAGAGATCCCGCCGAGATCGCGGCGGAAGCTCTTGAACGAAAATGCCCTCAAACTCTTTGGCGGGCACATCTGAACGCCGCCTCCGCCCGTATCTCTAGCAACGCCGCGCGATAGCAGATAGGGGCGCTTGATGCCGCTAGCCTTCGTCTCTTCCGATTTCTGGCAACCGGACCGGGACCAGTGGAAGTCCTGGATGACCTTCGCGGCGCTGGCCCTGGCGCTCATCAACGTGGCTCTGATGCGCGTGATCTGGGTGAAGGCCTTCGGCCTGCAAGAGGCCACGTACAAACGACTTTCGCGCCTCCATCGCGCCATAGGCTATTCAGCATTCGGCATCATGATCTTCATCGCCGTCGTCACCTGCATCGGCATCATCGGCTACGGCAGTTATGACAAGCGCCCAACATGGCACTCGTGGCTCGGCATATCGGTGCTGGCGCTGATGCTCATCAAGGTCCTCGCCGTGCGTAAGGGACTGCCGGAATCGCCGAAGTTCCGCACGCGGGCGATCTGGCTGGCAGCGGCAGGCGTCGTCGTCCTGGCGATCGTCGCGGCCCTATCCACGGAAAAGGCGACGGCCTTTGTCCTACCGCTCTTCCCTGCGGTGGCGCTCCTTGGCTTTCTCCTATGGAAGCGGTTCGGCTATCTGCCCGTCGTCGGCAGCGGGCTCTTGCTGACCATCGCCCTGCTCTTCGCCTCCAGCGGCGGTTGGTGGTTCGCCGACCGGCTGAACGCGGGGGACAGGCCGAACGTCTCCAGCGTGCTGGGCATCGAAGGCGATGCCGAGCTTGGGGCAACCGTCTTCGCAAACAACTGCGCCTCATGCCATGGCAGGGACGGACACGGAGGCTTCGGCCCCAACCTGCGGAGCGGGACCTTCAACTATCGCTTCACGAACGAGCGCATCGCCCAGCAGGTGCGGCAGGGAAGCGGCAGCATGCCGGGCTTTGAGGCGTCCCGCATCTCCGACCAAGATCTGGCAGGGCTGATCGCCTTTATCCGTAACTGGTATACGAACTGACCGTTCTCCCTTCCACTCTTTCGCTCCCCACACATCCAAATCAGCCCGCATCACGTATACCGTGTTGGGTCAAGCGCCAAAAGGGGTCATCTATCCATAGGAGGTCTTCTTGCTCACACCCGCACGGCTTCGCCCACGCCTCTTCCTTCTTCTCGGCCTCTTTGCACTTATCGCCCTCGTACTCGCCGCCTGTAGCGACGACGAAGAAGAGCCGGCCCCCACAGCCACGTCTGCCCCGGCTCCCACTGCTACGCGCCCAGCCGCCACACAGCCGCCGGCTGCCACACAACCTCCGGCCGCCACTCAAGCGCCGACGGCTACACAGCCGCCAGCCCAGCCCGTCTCCAATAACCTCCCCGATTCTGTTGTTATTCAGCTGCGCGCCCAGAACAACTCCGGCCAGAGCGGCACCGCGACGCTCACGGCCCGCGGCGAGCAGACGGAAGTGGTGCTGAATCTCACACCCGGCGCCGCAGGGGTTGCCCAGCCGGTGCACATCCATTCGGGCACATGCAGCGCCCTTGGCGGCGTTGATCTCCCGCTCACCAATGTGGCGGACGGGCGCTCAACCACGATGGTGAATATGCCGCTCCATCTCCTGCGCCTGGGCCGCAACTCCATCAACGTCCATAGGTCGGCGCAAGAAGTCTCCGTCTATACCTCCTGCGGCGAGATCCCCGAATCGTGGACGGTGACCCTTGCCGCGCAGAACAACTCCGGCCAGAGCGGCGCCGCCGTCCTCACCGCCGTCAGCGCCACGCAGACGGAAGTGAACCTGAACATAACGCCGGGCGCGGCAGGCGTGGCCCAGCCGGTCCACATCCATGACGGTTCCTGCGCCGCCCTTGGCGCGGTGCGCTTCCCGCTGACCAACATCGCCAATGGGCGCTCCGTCACCACGGTGAGCGCCGCCATAGCCTCGCTACGCACAGGCGCCTTCTCCATCAACGCCCACAGGTCGGCGCAAGAGGTCTCCGTCTACGTCTCCTGCGGCGGCATCCCGGGCGCTTCGGTGATCCCCCTTTCGGCCGCGGCTAATGCCGGCGCCGATGGGCAGAACGGCTTCGCGGTGCTCATCGGAAAAGGCGAGCAGACCGAGGTGACCGTGAGCGTCCGCGGCGGCCCTGTGGCCAACAGCCAGCCGATCCACATCCACAACGGCACCTGCGCCACCTTGGGCAGCGTCCGCTTCCCGCTTACGAACCTGACGAGCGGCAGGTCCGTCTCTACGGTGAACGCCACCCTGGCTTCGCTCCAAACGGGCGCCTTCGCCATCAACGCCCACAAGTCGGCCCAGGAGGTCTCCGTCTGCACCTCTTGCGGCAACATCCCCGGCTCCGGCGGCGCGCCCACGCCCACGGCCACCGCCGCGCCTCCCGCGCCGACGACGCCCCCCGCAAGCGGGCAGACCATAGAATCGGCCATCCAGAATTTCCGCCTGGCCAACCTTACTGTGCCTGTGGGAGCAACGGTCAGGTGGACCAACCGCGATTCGGCTCCTCACACTGCCACGACCCAAGGCAACCCGCCCGCCCGGTTCAACAGCGGGACGCTGAACCAGAATCAGAGCTTCAGCTTCACCTTCACCAGGGCCGGGACCTACGACATCTTCTGCGAGTTCCACCCGGGCATGGAGGCCACCGTCACCGTGGGCTCCACCACCAGCAACACGAGCGCAAGCAGCCTGGGCTACAATTACAACTAACGACCCGCTAAAGGCCAAGGGGAAAGAAGAGGCTTCCTGTAGCAGGAAGCCTCTTCTTTTTTCCGTCTCTCTGGCGGGTTACCGGCCCTTGAACTTGGGGGGCCGCTTCTCCAGGAAGGCCTGCGTGCTCTCCTTGAAGTCCTCCGTGCCGAAGCAGACCTTCTGATAGTGCGTCTCCAGATCAAGGTGCGGCAGGAGGTCTTGCGCCAGGCCGCGATAGACGGCCTTCTTGGTGAGCTCGGCGGCGATGGGCGGCATGGCGGCGATCTTCTTCGCCAGCTCCATCGCCACGGTCATAAGCTCGGCCTGCGGCACCACGCGATTGACGATGCCCAGGGATTCGGCGGTCTTGGCGTCAATCCACTCGCCGGTGAGCATCCACTCCAACGCCTTGGCGGGGCCCATGAGGCGCGGGAGCGTCCAGGAGACGCCGTTGTTGGGCGCGATGCCGCGATGGATGAAGAGCGAGGCGAAGCGCGCGCTCTCCGAGGCGATGCGGATATCGCAGGCCATGGCCAGGGAGAAGCCTGCTCCCCCGGCGACGCCGTTGATGGCGCCGATGACCGGCTTAGTCATCTGGCGGAAAGGCAGGACAAGCTGCGAGGAGGGCGCCGTCAGCTCTCGGCGCGGCGGCCGCGCGGCGGAGCCGGGCGGCGCGTTCTCCCAGCCCTTCACATCAGCGCCCGAGCAGAAGCCCTTGCCCGCGCCGGTGACCACCACCACGCGCACATCGTCCTGCTGTCCCAAATCGTGCGCCGTCTGCTCGATGGCGTCATTCAGCGGCGGGATGAGTGCGTTCAGCCGCTCCGGGCGGTTGAGCGTCATGACGGCGACGCCGTCACGCTTTTCGACGAGGACGTACTGGTCGGGCATGGGGGACTCCTGAGGTTGATAGTCAGCCCGGCTATGATACACGCCTTGCATCGGCCTGGGCCGTTACGCCGCTTCCCCTGCGCTTGACGCGACCCTGGAGCAACCCTACCATCAGGCCCCGGAGGAGCCATGCCCGGAAAGCGCACGTCCGCCCAGGTGAGAAAGAGCCTTAGTCATCCCATCGTGGATGCCGATGGGCATCTCTTGGAGATCGGCCCCGTCCTCTTCGATTACCTGCGGCAAGTGGGCGGCGCCAAGGCGTGTGAGAGCTTCCTAAAGACGGAATCGGCGACGAATGAGCTCTTCCTGCTGGCAAAGCATCGCTGGCATGACCTGACGTGGGAGCAGCGCCGGGAGGCGCGCCTCCTCCCGCCTTCCTGGTGGAGCTTCCCCGCAAAGAACACCTTGGACCGCGCCACCGTCTCCCTGCCGCGCCTCCTGCGGAGCCGCATGGACGAGCTGGGCATAGACTTCTCCGTCCTCTACCCCACGGTCGCCATGGGTTTTGCCGCGATAGCCGATGAAGAGCTGCGCCGGGTGGCATGCCGCGCCTACAACACCTACGCCGCCGAGCTTTTCCGCGACTGCGCCGACCGCATGACGCCTGCGGCAGTGATCCCGATGGTGACACCGCAGGAGGCCATCGAGGAGATGGAGTTCGCTGTCAAGCAGCTCGGGCTGAAAGCCGTCATGATCGGCATCGTCCGCAGGCCGATCCCGGCCCTTGCGAAGGAGCGCCCCGACCTGGCGCATCTGGCCTTCCGCCTAGACACCCTGGCCTTTGAGAGCGCTCACGACTACGACCCGCTCTGGGCCGCATGCGTCCGGCTCAAGGTGGCCGCCGTCTCCCACTCCCGCGCCAGCGGGTGGGATAGCAGGCGCTCCTACCGCAACGGCATCTTCAACCACCTGGGGCACTTCGGCGCCGCGGGCGAAGCCCTCTGCCGCTCCCTCTTCATGGGCGGCGTGACCCGCAGGTTCCCCATGCTCAACTTCGGCTTTCTGGAAGGCGGCTCCGTCTGGGGTGCCTCCCTCTACAACAGCCTGGTAGCCCACTGGGAGAAGCGCAACCCCCGGAGCCTTCGCGAGAACCTGGACCCGGCCAAGATCAACCGGGGCATGCTGCTGCGCCTGGCCAAGGAGTACGGCCATCCGAAGGTACAGGCGAAGCTGGGAGAGATCGAAGCCTACCTGAACAGGCCATTCCCGCCGCCGGCGAATCTCGATGAGTGGGAGCCGTGCAAGATCAAGAGGGCCGGGGACATCCACGACCTTTTTGTCCCGCGCTTCTACTTCGGCTGTGAGGCGGACGATGAGATGAACGGCTATGCCTACAATGCCAAGGCGAACCGATTCGGCGCGCGATTGCGGACAGTCATGGGGTCAGACATCGGGCACTGGGATGTGACGGACACCAAGGACGTGGTGGCGGAGGCCCATGAGCTGGTGGAGCGCGACCTGATGACGGAGCGGGATTTCAAGGACTTCGTCTTCACCAACGCGGTGCGCCTGCACGGCGGGATGAACCGGGACTTCTTCAAGGGAACGCCCGTGGAGCGGGAGGCGGCGAAGGTCCTGGCTCGTGACGCCTAGGCCTTCCCGGCAGCGCCCCCTAGGTCTTCCCGGCAGCGCCAATGATGCTTCCCGGCAAGGCGCCTGTCGCCTTGCCATCGTCTATCAGCATCTGCCCGTTCACGATGACCGCCCTGATGCCCGTGGCGCGCTGGACCAGGCGGCGGCCGCCCTTAGGGAGGTCGTTGCGCAGTTCGCGCGGCTGGGCGGCGATGGACTCAGGGTTGAAGAGGACGATATCGGCGGCGAGCCCTTCGCGCAGGATGCCGCGGTCGGTGATGCCCAGCACCTTGGCTGACATGGAAGTGAGGCGGCGGACGGCCTCTTCCAGTGTCAGCGCATGCTCTTCGCGCACCCAGTGGCCCAGGAGCGTCGCGGTAAAGTCCACGCCGCAATCCGTGTCCAGGTGCGCGCCCGCATCGGAGACGCCGGGCAGGCAGTAGGACGAGTTGACGATGCCTCGCACCGCCGCTTCGTCGCCGTTCATAAAGCCGATATAGGCGAACTGGGTATTCAGATCCTCCGCTTGGGCCAGGTCCAGCAGCGCATCCGCCGTGTGCTTGCCCTGGCCTGTGGCTACGTCCTTGAGCTTTTTGCCTTCCAGCTGCCTGTGCTGTGGAAGGGCCGTTCGCGCGATGTGCAAAAGCTCCATCTTCTGCACCGCCCTTTGGGCGATGGCGAGACTGTCCCATGCCTCGCGGAGGCGCAGGCGCGTCGGCGGGTCGGCGATGAGGCGCATCTTTTCGCTGAAGGGCTTGGCGATGAACTCCTTCCATTCCGGCGCGCCGTCCAGCTGGTTCGTCCGGTGGAGGTTGAACTCCAGGTCCATGCGCTGGTACCTGCCCACGGCATAGATGCCTGCGCCTTCCTTGGCCGCGCGCGCCATGTAGTCCAGGTTCACCTGCCACTGTTTCGGCTTATCCCACCGGTGCATCACCGAGTTCCACAAGAGCGGGCAGCCCGAAGCCCTCCCCATGGAGATCATAAGCTCCTGGAATGGCTCGCTGACCTCGGATTGCCCCGGCTTGGGGTTCGCCGCGATGAGCCCTCCCGTGTCCTTCAGCACGGACGCCAGCTCCACAAGCTCCTCTGGCGCGCAGAGGCGGCTCGGCACAGGTTCGCCGTAGCCTCCGGTGTGGTGCGCCGTCTGCGATGTGGAGAAGCCGATGGCCCCATCGGCGATGGCCTGCCGCAGGATGGCCTTCATGCGTGAAAGCTCATCGGGCGTCGCGGCGCGCTGGTAGGAGTCCGCTCCCATCACGTAGTAGCGGAGCGCCGAATGGCCCACCAGCGCCGCCGCGTTCACCCCCACCTTGCCGCGCATCCTGCCCAGGTAATCGCCGAAGCTCTCCCACTCCCAATCGAGCCCGTTCTTCAGCACGTCCAGGGAGATGGCCTCCACCCTGGCCATCAGGCGCATCAGGTAGTCCCTATCGCCGGGGCGGACGGGCGCGATGGTGAAGCCGCAGTTGCCCATGAGGACCGTGGTGATGCCGTGCCAGGACGATGGCGTGGCGATAGGGTCCCAGAAGAGCTGGGCATCATAGTGCGTGTGCACGTCAAAGAAACCGGGAGAGACGACGAGCCCATCGGCATCCAGCGTCTTGGCGGCGCCGCCCGAGATCTTGCCGATCTCCGCGATCTTGCCGCCGCGCACGGCCAGGTCGCCACGGTAGGCGGGCCTGCCCGTGCCATCCACGATCCGGCCGTTCTTGATGAGGAGGTCGTACTGCATGGGCGGATTGTACGGGGGCGGTAGGATGAGGGCAAGAAGCGGAAAGAGAGGCCGCTGCGGCGCTCATACTGTATGCTGGTGCCACTTCACCATTTGGAGCAGGTATGACCTCCTCAATCTCTCTCTCAGACGGCATGAAGCGCCTTGCCGCCAACCCCTATCCCGGGCGCGGCATCATCGTCGGCGCGAACAGCATCGGCACGGCGGCGGTCCAGGTCTATTGGATCATGGGCCGCAGCGAAAATTCCCGGAGCCGCGTGATCCGCCGGGAGGGGAACGCCGTCAAGGTGGAGCCGCTGGGAGGCAGATCGCTGGCGGGCGCGGAGCTCCTTATCTACTCCGCCATGCTCCAGGTGGGCAGGCGGCACGTGGTGAGCAACGGCGACCAGACGGACACCATCGCCAACGCCCTCGCCTCAGGCCGCACCTTCGAATCGGCGATGCTCTCACGCCGGCACGAGCCGGACGCGCCTCACTATACCCCCCGCGTCGCCGGCATGGTGGAGATCGAGCTGGCGGGCGAGGACCAGGCAGGAAGGCCCCTCTTCACCCTTGGGAAGATCACCAGCAACCCCGCCGATGGCGCGCAATCCCTCCACAGCTTCCACAGCTTCACCAAGCTCACCCCCGGCACCGGCATGTGCATCCACACCTACGCGGGAGACGGCAACCCTTTGCCCTCATTCCGGGAGGACCCGTTCCTTATGCCGCTGAGTGCATCTGTGGACGATATCGCTCAGAAGGTGTGGGAGAGCCTCAACGCGGCCAACCGCGTCGCCCTCGTGGCGAAGGCGATAGATATCGCGACGGGCGCGGTGCAGTGGAAGGTCATCAACCGGCACGCGACCGCGTAGAGAACCGCCGTTAGGGAGCTTCGGCTATTGCCCCGGCTCCTGGGACGCCTTCAGCAATCGCTCGCGCAAGACGTCCATCTCGGTGAAGCGGTGGGCCAGCTCTTTGGCCCGCTCGCTGGCCCGGAACTTCACGCGCGCCTGGATGTGGGCGTTCTGCAGCTGGGCCGCATCGGCCTCGCTCACGCCCTCCGCCAGCAGCCCGCCAAAGGGCGTCTCGTCCGCCCCAAAAAGGGAGACGGCCTGGCTGTCTCCTTCCGTGGCGCGCTTCACCAGGTAGTCCTTCGCCGTCGGCGGCTTGAGGTGCGAACCCTGGAACCAGGTGATGGCGTCGCGCCCGGCGGCGAGGGTAAGCCGTCGCTTGATCTCTTTGGACGTCTCCGGCGCCAGGGAGATGCCTAGCTCCTCGTAGATCTCCTTGAGCAAGGTCAATGTCTCCAGGGCGCACCAATCGGTTGCCGAGAGGTATTCGTTCAGCGCCTTCAGGTATGGCTTGCCCTGAAGCACCTGTTGAAGGTCCTGGTAGGTTGGGTGGCGCGTCCACTGCGGCTCGTACCGGACTCGCAAACGGCCGGAGATCGCGCTCTCGAACGGGTCCTCTTCGGCGGAGGTCGTATGCTCGACGATCTCTTCCAACCACAGCAAGTCGGCTGAGGTGCGCAGCACCGGGATAGAGCGGACGAACTCCAAAAGCCGCTGCATCTGGGCGCGATCCTCAACGGAGAGGCCGCGTTTACCCGGATCGGGAAGGGCCAGGCGCTTGGGCACGTCCAACGCCGGGCGGCGCGACGGCGCGGGAAGGGCCGTGGTTGCCGCCGAGGTATCCGGCAGTTCGCGATAGGTGGGCACCGTGGGCACGGGGATGCGCTGCAGCTTCACCTTGCGCCGCCTGGCCATGTAGAGGGCGCCCGCGCCCACAAGGACAAAGGCCAGGATGACCAAGACGGAGACCACCCAGTACGAGACCGTCCCCGATTGCACGCTGAAAGGCTCCGACCACGGACCCTCATTGGAGGCGGCATCTATCGCCCGAACACGCCAGTAGTAGGAGCCGCGGTCTAGCGCCTCCTGACTCGCCAGCTTGTAGGAGGGCGTTGCCAGCTCTTTCTTCACCAGCACGGGGCTCGCGAAATCGGCGCTCTTGGCGATCTCCAGCGTATAGGTGACGCCGCTTGGGTCAATGGCCGGGTTCCACTTGAACTCAGGCCGGTAGCCCTTGAGCTTCGCGCCGCCTGCCCCATCGCTCGGCGCGCTGAGGGAGACGATAGGCGGCGGCGAGCTATCCACCGCGAAGACGGCCTGCGCCCCATTGCCGCGCGCATCCTGGGCCGCCACCGGGTGGTCGCCGCGAACGGACTTGGGGATGACCAGATTGACGCGGAAGCTGCCTAACGCATCCGTCTCCGCCGTGGCCATCGCCAGCCCGCGCTCATAGGAGACGGAGACCGGCGAAAGGGGCGCAAAGCCGCTGCCAATCACCGCCGTCGTCATGCCGATATTGCCGCCGGGCGGGTTCAGCGCCAGGCTCGGCGTTATCTGGAAGGCCAGCTCCGGGCGATTGGCCAGCGATGCAGAGCCTCCGGCTCCCGTCGCCTGGATCGCATGCTGGCCCGTGGGTAGCGGCGGCGGCTGAACCGTGACGGAGAAGGAGCCCGTGCCATCGGCACGGACGTTCTGGAGAACGGGGATGCCGTCGAAGCTGATGACGATGCCTCCCTCGCCTGGCCCAAAGCCGACGCCGGAGACCGTCACGGGAGCCGAGGGCGGCCCGGAGGTGCGGTTCACCGAGATGTTCGGCACGGTGCGGAAGCTCGCCTCGGCGGTGCTGCTGACGCTGGCCTCCCCGCTGGAGGCCCTGATGCTGTGCGCGCCGCCCGCCGAAACAGGAACAACGAACGAGCTTTGGAAGACGCCGCTCCCATCCGCAACGATGCCGGAGACGAGGCCGGCCCCGTCAAAAGTGATCGCGATGCCCCGCTCACTGGTCTTGAAACCGGAGCCGGAGACGCTGACGGAAGAACCGGGAACGGCAGATGGCGGCGTCAGGACGATCTTGGAGGTGATGGTGAAGGAGCCGTTCTTCACATTCGCGGACTGGGAGAGCGAGCCGGAGGCGATCACCTGATAGGTGTTCGCGGGAAGCGTGGGCACGGCGAAGGAAGCCGTCCACGAGCCCTGGGCGTCAGCCACTATTCCGGACGCCAGCGTCGTCTGCCCAAAGGTCACGGAGATGCCGCGCTCGTTTGCCCCAAAGCCGGCGCCTGTCGCCGCCACCGTCGTCCCCGGGGAGGCGACCTCCGGCAGGACGGAGACCACAGGCGTGACGGCAAAGGCCACCTCCACCACGGGCGCGGAGCCGCCTGAGCGCACCGGGTAGGAGCCCGAGGAAAGCGAAGGGATCGTGATCGTAGCGCTCCAGCCGCCATCGGCCGCGGCGGTGATATTTGATGCTACGGTGGCCTGGCCGATGGCGACCGCTATGCCCGTCTGGCTCGCCGGGAATCCTGCGCCGGTGACCGTCACCGGCGTCCCCGGCACGCCCTTATCAGTGCTGACCGCGATGGCAGGCGTCACCACAAAGGCCGCCTCCGCAGCCGGGGCGGAGCCGCCCGATCGCACCTGGTAGGTGCCCGAAGGCGATCGCGGGACCGTGAGCGTCACAGACCATGAGCCTAAAGAGTCGGCTGAGGTCGTCGCCGTCGCCGTTCCGAAGGTCACAGCAACGTTCGTCTGGTTGGCCGGGTAGCCGCTTCCATCAACCTTCAACGCTGTACCAGGCGAGCCCCGAGTAAGGGAGAGCGCGATGACGGGCGTGACGCCGAAGGTTGCCTCCACTGGCTGGACCCCGGGGCCGATGACGCGGACGATCAGCGGGCCGCTCGGGGCCGTGGGGATCGAAACCGTCGCCGTCCACAGGCCTTGCTCGTTAACGATGACGCCGACACCCGGTGACGTGCCCACAACCACCGTCACGCCCGATGCACTGGCGTTGAAGCCGAAGCCGTTGATGACCACTGATGTGCCCGGCGGGCCGCTGGTGCGGTCCAGCCGGATGCCGGAGGAGACGGAGATCGTGGCCTGCGGGACGGATGTCCCCAGCGTCAGCGAGCCCGAGGCGCGGACCACGTGGGAGCCTGCGGACGTAACCGGAACGGTGAAAGATCCCGACCACCTGCCTTCGCCATCGGCGGAGATGCCGGAGACCACGGGCGTCCCATCGAAGGTGACGCTGATGCCCCCTTCACCGGAAGAAAACCCGCTGCCCAGTACATTGACCGATGCCCCGGGCGCCGCGCTCGAACGGTCAATCGTTATCGAAGGCGTCATCGTAAAGGTCGGCACCGTGCCTCCCAGTGAAGCGCCTGATATGCCGAAGGTGTGAATGCCGCCTCGGATGCGGCCTATCTGATAGGTGGCGAGGAAGGTCCCCTGCCCATCCGTGTTCACCGTTTGGACGCTGGCTCCATCCAGCGTGAGGCTGAGGGACGTGCTTGGAGCAAACCCCGCGCCCTGGAGCGTTACTGTAGTCCCGGCAGTCCCGGTATTCGGGTTCACGGAGAGCCCGGATACCACCGTGAACGTTTGCGTCGGTGCGCCTCCAGCCCCGATGTTATAGACGCCTGCCGCCACAAAGGGCACCGTGATAGAAGCTGTGAACGATCCCTGGGCGTTCGCGGAGACCGTGGCAACGGTTTGCGTGCCGAAGGTCACCGCGATCCCTGTTTGGGATGCGCCAAAGCCAAGGCCGCTCACGATAAGGGACGAGCTGGGCGCGCCGATAGACCCGGAAAGGGAGATGGCGCTAGTTACTACGAACGTCGCGGTGGCGCTCCCCGCCTGGATCGTGCGGGCGCCGCCTGGGGAAGTAGGCACGGAAAAACTGAGGCTCCACGACCCGCTCCCGCTTGGGGTGGTCACAGATCCAAGGCTCGCGCCGTCAAAGGTCACAGTGAAGACGCTGCTCGTCGCGTAGTTGGAACCGACTGCAGTTACGAACGTGGTTTGCGGCGGGCCGCTCGTCGGCGTCAGCGTGATGGAGGGTGTGCTTTGCGCCTTCGCCACCTGCGTTCGCACCACGATGGCGATCGTCACTCCCGCTGCAAGCAGAACAAGAAGAGTCAGCCAGAGACGGCGTCGGTCACCGGAAGTAGAGGCGCCGCGTGGTCTCGAACGCAGCGGTGGAAGCTCTTGAGCGGTATTCCCCATATGCCGTTGAGTGAGGCTCTGCCGTCCGTCTTCTGTTCTACGTCGCTGATAAGTCTTGCCTAAGCAAGACCAACAGTGGAGAGAGAATCGTTCTGGCCCGATAGTATACAGGGAGAATCAGGGAGCGTCCCGCGAGTTATGTCACTACGGAAAGGCGTCCACTTACCGATGGCCGCTCTACAGCAGCAGACCGCCGACCGATTCGCCCTCATGGATGCGGCGGATGGCCGCTCCGAAAAGCGGCGCAACGGAGAGGACGACGATCTTGCCGTCGCGCTTGGCATCAGGAACCGGGATAGTATCCGTCAGCACCACCTCTTTGATGGAGCTGCTGCGGATGCGCTCGGCCGCCGGGTTTGAGAGAACGCCGTGGGTGGCGCAGGAGTAGATCGCCTTGGCGCCGTGCTTGAGAAGAGCCTGTGTCGCCGCCACCAGTGATCCTGCCGTGTCAATCTCATCATCGAACGTGAGGACGTTCTTCCCCTCCACTTCGCCGATGACATTGAGGCTCTCCGGCTGGCCCTGGATGCGTCGCTTTTCGATGATCGCCAGGGGCACGCTCAGCTTCTCCGCCATATCGCGCGCCCGCTTGGAGATGCCGATGTCCGTCGCCACCACCACCAGGTCCTTCAGGTTCTTCTTCTTGAAGTAGTCGCACAGGATGGTCAGGGCGCTCAGCTCGTCCACCGGGATATTAAAGAATCCCTGGATCTGTCCTGCATGGAGGTCCATGGTGAGGATGCGGTCTGCCCCCGCCGTCGTGAGCATATCGGCCAGGAGGCGCGCCGTGATGGGAACGCGCGGCTGGTCTTTCTTATCCGTGCGGCCGTAGGCGTAGTACGGGACCACCGCCGTGATGCGCCCTGCGGAGGCGCGCTTGGCCGCATCGATCATGATGAGCATCTCCATGATGCTCGTATTCACCGGCACGCACCACGGCTGGACGATGAAGACATCCCGCTGGCGGATGTTCTCCTTGATCTTGACGAAGATATTCTCGTTGGCGAACTGGGTCACGTCGGCTGGGGTCAACTCTGTCTCGAGGGAGGCGCAGATAGCCTGGGCGAGTGGGCGGTTGGCGTTGCCCGTGATGATCTTGAGCCCGGCGTTATAGCGCTGAAAGTCGTTCTTCACCAGGCTACCTCCCTGTGTACTTCGGCGAGCGCTTCTCGCGGAACGCCTGCGCCCCTTCGCGGTGGTCCTGCGATGAGAGGGTAATTGTCTCGCTGGCCGCGGCGAACTTCATCGCCGTCTCCAGGTCAATCTCAAGCCCCTTGTAGAGGTTCAGCTTCGCCAGCCGCAGGGCAATGGGCGGCCCCGCCGCCAGCCTCTTCGCCAGCTCCATGACGGCCGTCTCCAGCTGTTCCGCAGGGACAAGCTTGTTCAGCGCGCCGATGCGCAGGGCCTCTTCCGCCTCGATCGCGTCTCCCGTCATCACCATCTCCGCCGCCTTCGCCAGGCCGATGACGCGCGGCAGGAGCCACGTGCCGCCCCAGCCGGGAAAGAGGCCGATCTTGATGTAGGAGGATGCGAAGCGCGTTGCCGGGCCGCCGATGCGCATATCACAGGCGAAGGCGATGTCCATCCCCGCGCCGGTGGCCGCGCCGTTCACCATCGCGATCGTCGGCTTCTCCATGCGCTGGATGCCCAGGATCACGGCCTGGGCGGGCTCGAAGCCGCGCCGGATCTCTTCGATGGCCTCTGAGCTGTAGGCGCTCTTCTCTTCGCCCCCCGCCAGCGTCTTGATATCGCCGCCGGAGCAGAAGGCCCTCCCCGCGCCGGTGAAGATCACGACGCCGACGCTATCATCCTTGGAGACGTCCGTGATGGCGGAGACTAGATCGTCGGCGACTTCTGGGGCGAGTGCGTTCAGGCGTTCGGGGCGGTTCAGCGTGACCTTGGCGATGCAATCCTTCTTTTCGACGAGGACGAATCGGAGCGGAGCGGTCACTGCTAACTCCCCATGAGAAGATTGAGCCTGAACATTATAGCAATGGAGACGCAGTCATGAAAGAGAACCGGCCTTTGGCGCACACGGCTACCTCCTCCCGGCATATCGCACGATATGCCATTCCTGGTATGGTATGAGCCGATCGGATCAACGACAGAGGAACACTCATGCAACTCAAGGGCAAAGTCGCCGTCGTCACCGGCGCCAGCAGAGGCATCGGCAAAGGCATCGCCGCCGTTTTCGCACGGGAAGGGGCTTCCGTCGTCGTCGTGGCGCGCACGGAGCGGACCGGCGGCAAGCTCCCCGGCACCATCTATGAGACGGCGGAGCAGATCATGGCACGGGGCGGCACGGCCCTGGCCGTCCGCTGTGACGTAACCAGCGAGGAGGAGGTCGCCGCCATGGTGCGCGCGACCACGGAGAAGTTCGGCCGCATTGACGTCCTGGTGAACAACGCCGGCGGCTCCTTCACCTACGGCAAGGTGGCCGATTATCCCGCTGACCGCTTCGATAAGGTGATGGCCCTGAACGTGCGCGGTGCCTTCCTTTGCTGCAAGGCCGTCCTTCCGGCCATGACGAAGCAAGGCAGCGGTGTCATCGTCAATATCACCTCCGGCGCGAGCCAGCACTTTTCCGTGCCGGGAGACACCGTCTACGGCATGTCCAAGGCGGCGGTGGATCGATTCACCATCGGCCTCGCCAACGAGGTGCGGAAGCTGGGCATCGTAGTGGTGGGCGTCCAGCCCGGCATGGTGCGGACGGAGGGCATAGACCTGGTGCTCAAGGGCAAGGAGATGGACTGGTCCAAGTGGCAGACGCCGGAGGAGGTCGGCCCGCCCCTCGTCTGGCTCGCGCAGCAAACGCCCCAGACCTTCACCGCGCGCATCGTCCGCTCTACCGATTTCGGCACCCTCTGGCCCTAGCTCAGGTTCATCGCCTAAGGCCCGAGAGTCAAATCTCCCCTCCAACCCTTGCTCCCTCCTCACCTCTGCGCTCTCTGTCATTCCGATGACTCTCATTCCTATGAGTCCGGACCGCTCGGACCGTGTGTGTCCTCACTCCGCATGTTGCATCGGGGCCGCACCGGAGCGGATAAATCTCCCCCTCCTTCCTCCATTCCTTCTCCCTAATCTTCTTCATCTGTGGGTAGCTTCTCTTGTCCTCTCCCCACTTGACGTTAGTACTTATCATTGAAGTAGAGGAACGTATGGCGATACACCCTCA